>NZ_JBEYFC010000884.1:0-2242 GCF_040634175.1 Streptomyces sp. NPDC007162 | reverse complement strand
TACTGATCCGGCGCCCACCGAGATATACCCCCGCCTCTTCACACTCTTGCCCCACCCGACGCACTTCCTATCGGTCCCGGCGGCTGCTCCGGCGACCGCGCCGATCCCCGGCGCGGTCGCCCTGGCCAGCAGTCCGGGCGCCGCGGACACCGCCCGCGCGGCCAGGGACGGCACCGTCGGCAGTCCGAACGCCATCACGTGTCACCCCCGGCCCGCATCAGTCGGCGGGCGGTGCGGTCGGGTCGGTGGGCGGCGCGACCACGTGCGGGGGATCGTCCTCGTCGGCGGGGGCCGGTGCGGTCGATCCGGTGGGTGAGGTGAGCGGGTCCTCGTACGCATCGTGATCGTGCGGTTCGTCGGGCTCGCCCGGTTCGGCCACTGCGCCCTGCTCGTGGGGTGAGCTCAGCCCGGCCGCTGTGCCCAACTCGTCGGCTGCGCTCGGTCCGGACGCTGTGCCCTGTTCGGGGGGCGCGTCGAGTTCAGTGGGCATCTGCTGTCCGGTGCGCGTCTGCTGTCCGGTGGGCCCGTCGAGGTCGGCCGGTGCGTGCCGGCCGAGGGGCGACGTGGTCGGTACGTCCGGACCGATGGCGGCAGCCGCGGCCGCGGTGGTGGCCGGCCCGGCCGACGCCGTCACCGGGCCGTCCGGCATCTCGCCCTCCCGCAGCGGCCCCGGACCCGCCACGCCCGCGCCGGGCCCGGGCTCCGCCGCGGCGTCGCCGATCGCCACATAGGCGCCGTGGCCCGCGCCTTCCGTCGTCTTCCCGGCCGTCGCCCTCACGGCCGCGCTCTCGCCGCTCTGCCCGGGCCGCGGCTGGGTCAGCCAGGCAACGGCAGCGCCGGTCAGCGCGACCGGCCACTCCACGACTCCGGCCACGCCCAGCACCCCGGCTCCCGCGTACACGGCCATCCGGCGGCCTCGGGGCGACACCGCTCCGATCTTGTCCAGCGTTCCCTCCGCGGCCTTGGTCACGGCTCCGGCGCCGGGTACCTTCCGCACCGCCGAGGCCGCGTTCCGCAGGGGCGCGGTGAGGGCCGAGGACGACTTCTGCTCAGCCATGACTACTCCTCGTCACTGCCGGGACGGCTCCTTCTGCCCGCTGAGTGCCCCGGAATGCGTGGGATCATCCAGGATTGACCGGACATTTCGGAACTCGATGGCGCGGCGCGGCCCAGCCGGTACGCGCGCACCCATTGACCCGGGCCTGTTCACGTACCTAGCCTCCGTCTCCGTACGTGGATGTGAGGAGGTTCGCCATGAGACGACAGCCCGTCGTCACCCGTTTCTCCGTGTACCCGGTGGCCGGCCGGGACTCCATGCTGCTGAACCTCTCCGGGGCCCACGCCCCCTGCTTCACCCGCAACGTCCTCGTCGTCGAGGACTCCGAGGGGCGGACCGGGCTCGGTGAGGTGCCGGGCGGGGAGGCGATCACACGCACCCTGCGGGACGCGGAGCGGCTGGTCCTCGGCGCGCGACTGGGTGACCACACAAGGGTGTTGCGAGCCATCGGAGAGGAGTTCGGCGGCAGGGACGCCGGTGGCCGCGGCACGCAGACCTTCGACCTGCGGACCACCGTGCACGCCGTCACCGCCGTCGAGTCCGCCCTGCTCGACCTGCTCGGCCAGCATCTGGAGGTGCCCGTCGCCGCCCTGCTCGGCGACGGCAAGCAGCGCGACTCGGTGCGCGTCCTCGGCTACCTCTTCTACGTCGGCGACCCCGACCGCACCGATCTGGACTACCTCCGCGAACCCGGGGCGGACGTGCCCTGGTACCGGATCCGGCGCGAGGAGGCCCTCACCCCGGAGGCCATCGTCCGCCAGGCGGAGGCGGCCTACGACCACTACGGCTTCCGGGACTTCAAGCTGAAGGGCGGGGTCCTCGCGGGCGCCGAGGAGGTCAAGGCCGTACAGGCGCTGAAGGAGCGCTTCCCCGCGGCCCGGATCACCCTCGACCCCAACGGGGCGTGGTCCCTGCGCGAGGCCGTCGAACTGTGCCGGCCGCTGCTCGGCACCCTCGCCTACGCCGAGGACCCCTGCGGGGCCGAGGGCGGATACTCCGGGCGCGAGATCCTCGCCGAGTTCCGCCGGGCCACCGGGCTGCCCACCGCGACCAACATGATCGCCACCGACTGGCGCCAGCTCACCCACGCCCTCGCCCTGCAGTCGGTGTCGATCCCGCTGGCGGATCTTGAACCGGCTTGAGTCACTTGGGGGCCCACGGGCGTATACCTCTGCGGAGGCGCTG
>NZ_JBEYFC010000883.1:0-2244 GCF_040634175.1 Streptomyces sp. NPDC007162 | reverse complement strand
GTCGCCTTCACGACCCGGCAGCACGTGATAGGCCACGGTGACGGTGACGGGATTACTGGTCACGGTGTCCTTTACGGAATGGACACAATGCGCGTTCAAAGATTCAACGAGATTTTTTTGCGACCTGGGGTGCGTCCGGATCGTGACTTTATATAGCGCTTTCTGTGAGCTTGCCGTGGTGTGTCTTGCGCTACTTCCGGTAACTCGCGTGGATTTCCGGAAAGTGCTTGCCCAGTGGTTCGGGAAAGTTGCACGATCGCCGTCCGGAACAAAGGAGATCGCCATGTCGAGGTACGTCTGGAATTTGTCGGATGATGCTCGGAAGGCAATCGATCAGGCGCGATCGGTGATCGAATCGGCTCGAAAAGAGGTGACCGCCCACCCGATTTACCAGCGGATGTCCGAGCGGGAGCACCTGGCGGCCTTCATGAGCCACCACGTCTTCGCCGTCTGGGACTTCATGTCCCTGCTCAAGTCGCTCCAGCGGGAGCTCACCTGCGTCGACGTGCCCTGGGTGCCCCGCGGCTCCGCGGTCGCCCGCCGGCTCATCAACGACATCGTGCTGGTGGAGGAGAGCGACGCCCTGAACGGCGGCTTCACCAGCCACTTCGAGCTGTACCGCGCGGCCATGGCCGAGGCGTCGGCCGACACTGCCCCCGTCGACACCTTCGTGGCGCTCCTCGCCGAGGGCCACGACGTCTCCGCGGCCCTGCGCGTCGCCCGGGTGCCGGCCCCCGCCGTGGAGTTCGTGCGCACGACCTTCGGGATCATCGCCGACCGCCCGCTGCACTGCCGGGCCGCCGCGTTCGCCTTCTCCCGCGAGGACCTGATCCCGGACATGTTCGACCAGGTCGTCAAGGAGGAGGGCACCGACGGCTTCCCGCTCTTCCGTGACTACCTCGCCCGCCACATCGAGGTCGACGGCGAGGAGCACACCCCCATGGCCCTCCAGATGGTCGCCGACCTGTGCGGTACCGACGAGCAGCACTGGGCGGAGGCCACCGACACGGTCCTCGTCGCCCTGGCGGCCAGGTCCCGCCTCTGGGACGGAATCACGGACGCGATGGGCTGACCGGCTCGGGTGCGCCGGGCCCGGCGTCCGCCGTGTCCGGCGCCTCCCCGAACCGTGCCAGTGCCAGTGCCCCCGCCACGGCCACCGCGAAGCCGAGCACCGCCAGCCAGGTCAGGCCCTCCCGGGTGCGGTCGCCGAGCCATACGACGCCCACCGCCGCGGGACCGATCGTCTCGCCGATGACCATGCCGGCCGTCGCCGTGGTCACCGAGCCGCGTTGGAGCGCCGAGGTCAGCAGCATGAAGGCCGCGCCACCGCCGACGAGGAGGGCGTACGTCGCCGGATTGGTGAGGAGGTCCGGCGGCCGCAGCGTGTCGATCAGCCGTACCGACACCTCCACCACCCCGAACCCGAACCCCGCCCCGAGGCCGAGGACCAGCGCCCGCCCCCGCCCGGACAGCCGCCCGCCGGCCAGTCCGAGCAGCAGCACACCCAGGGCGATCCCGAGCATCGTCCACTTCAACGCCGTCGACCCGGCCCGGTCCCCCTCCGGCCCCGAGGCCAGCCCCAGCATCGCGAGCCCCGCGCACACCACCGCCACGGCGGCCCACTCCACCCCGCTGAGCCGCACCTCGAGCAGCCGCGCCGCGACCACCGCCGTCACCGCGAGCGACGCGGCCAGGGCCGCGCTCACCGCGTAGATGGGGAGCGACCGCAGGGCCAGGATCTGGAAGACGAACCCCAGCCCGTCCAGGCCGAGACCCACGACGTACCGCCACTGCCGCACCGCCCGCAGCAGCAGCGCGGCCTCGCCGCCGGTGCCGTCACCGGCCTCCCGCGCGGCCATCGCCTGGAGAACCGTCGCCGTACCGAAGCAGACCGCCGCCGCGAGGGCGCACACCATTCCGAAGAGCACAGAGGGACTGTAGGGGAGACGGGCGAGCTGCGGCCGGGCGGGAAGGTAAGAAGCGGGCCCGGGACGCCCCGGACCCGCTTCCTTCCGTCCCGCCGGAGGTCAGCTCGCGCCGGCCAGCCAGGCGGTGGCGTTCAGGGCGAGCGCCGCGTTGGTGGCGCCGGAGTCGTTCCAGCCGTCGTACAGCTTGTTGCCGGACTGGCCCGTGCCGTCGTCGATGGGCGAGCTGTCGCCCCAGCAGGCCCAACTGGATGCTGGAACGCGCCGTCCGCAGCCTCCCCGACAAGGGCGGCGACGCCCAGGCCAAGGTGGCCGGTTC
>NZ_JBEYFC010000882.1:0-2248 GCF_040634175.1 Streptomyces sp. NPDC007162 | reverse complement strand
GGGCCACAGCTGTGTCTCAGGAACCCTTTTGATGGGTACTGCCGTTCGCGTGACGTATGACGTACAGCCCGCGCGTCGGCCGCCCGGGCGGAACATTAGACTCGACGAGCCCGGCAACAGCTCGATCAGCTCTACTGCAAGGAGGCACGGGTGCCGCTGCTGACCCGTATCAGGGGACCGCGCGATCTGGACCGGCTCAGCACCGAGGAGCTGGTCCAGCTGGCAGAGGAGATCCGGACCTTCCTCGTGGAAGCGGTCTCCAAGACCGGCGGACACCTCGGTCCCAACCTGGGCGTGGTCGAGCTCACCATCGCCCTGCACCGTGTCTTCGAGTCGCCGAAGGACAAGGTGCTCTGGGACACCGGCCACCAGTCCTACGTGCACAAGCTGCTCACCGGCCGCCAGGACTTCTCCAAGCTCAAGCAGAAGGGCGGCCTGTCCGGCTACCCCTCGCAGGCGGAGTCCGAGCACGACGTCATCGAGAACAGCCACGCCTCCACGGTGCTCGGCTGGGCCGACGGCATCGCCAAGGGCAACCAGCTGCTCGAACGCGACAGCCACGTCGTCGCCGTGATCGGTGACGGCGCCCTGACCGGCGGCATGGCCTGGGAGGCGCTGAACAACATCGCCGACGCCAAGGACCGCCCGCTGGTCATCGTCGTCAACGACAACGAGCGCTCGTACGCCCCGACCATCGGCGGCCTCGCCAACCACCTGGCCACCCTGCGCACCACCGACGGCTACGAGCGCTTCCTGGCCCGCGGCAAGGACCTCCTGGAGCGCACCCCGGTCGTCGGCAGGCCGCTCTACGACACCCTGCACGGCGCCAAGAAGGGGCTCAAGGACTTCATCGCCCCGCAGGGCATGTTCGAGGACCTCGGCCTGAAGTACGTCGGCCCGATCGACGGCCACGACATCGAGGCCCTGGAGTCGGCCCTGGCCCGCGCCAAGCGGTTCGGCGGCCCGGTGATCGTGCACTGCCTCACCGAGAAGGGCCGCGGCTACCAGCCCGCCCTCCAGGACGAGGCCGACCGCTTCCACGGGATCGGCCCCATCCATCCCGACACCGGCCTGCCGGTCAAGGCCTCCGGCGCCGACTGGACCTCCGTCTTCGGCGACGAGATGGTCGAGCTCGGCAAGGAACGCGCGGACATCGTCGCCATCACGGCGGCCATGCTCCAGCCGGTCGGCCTGAAGAAGTTCGCGGACACGTTCCCGGAGCGGATCTACGACGTCGGCATCGCGGAACAGCACGGCGCCGTCTCCGCCGCCGGCCTCGCCACCGCGGGCCTGCACCCGGTCTTCGCCGTGTACGCCACCTTCCTCAACCGCGCCTTCGACCAGGTCCTGATGGACGTGGCCCTGCACCGCTGCGGGGTGACCTTCGTGCTGGACCGGGCCGGGGTCACCGGCACCGACGGCGCCTCCCACAACGGCATGTGGGACATGTCGATCCTCCAGGTCGTCCCCGGCCTCAGGCTCGCCGCCCCGCGCGACGCCGACCAGGTCCGCGCCCAGCTGCGCGAGGCCGTCGAGGTCGACGACGCCCCGACCGTCGTCCGCTTCTCCAAGGGCGCGGTCGGTCCCGCCGTACCCGCCGTGGGCACGGTGGGCGGCATGGACGTGCTGCGCGAGCCCGGCACCGACACCCCGGACGTCCTCCTGGTCTCCGTGGGCGCCCTCGCGCCGATGTGCCTGGAGATCGCCGGCCTCCTCGACAAGCAGGGCATCTCCACCACGGTGGTGGACCCCCGCTGGGTGAAGCCGGTCGACGAGGCGATGGCCCCGCTGGCCGAGCGGCACCGGGTGGTCGTCACCGTGGAGGACAACGTCCGCGTCGGCGGCGTCGGCTCCAGCATCGCCCAGGCCCTGCGGGACGCGGGCGTGGACGTCCCCCTCCGCGACTTCGGCATCCCGCCCCGCTTCCTGGACCACGCCTCCCGCCCCGAGATCATGGCGGAGATCGGTCTGACGGCCCCCGACATCGCCCGCCAGGTCACCGGCCTGGTGGCGAAGCTGGACGGCCAGCCGACGGATGTGACTTCGGTGGAGGCCGCAAGAGACTGAGCTGCAACGCGCCCGAAGGGGCGCTGGGGGTCCCCCGGCCGAAGGCTGGGGGAGGAACTGCGCGACCAGCCCCCACCGACCCGCAGCCCCAACCCAACCCGAACCACCCCGATGGGCCGGTCTCCCTCACCCCTCCGGTGGCGAGACCGGCCCATCTGCGTGAACCTGCCTTTGCCGGGCA
>NZ_JBEYFC010000881.1:0-2256 GCF_040634175.1 Streptomyces sp. NPDC007162 | reverse complement strand
GTACGACGGCTGCCCACCCGCCTGGTCGACCGGCTCGCCCGCACCATGGCCAAGGTGAGCGTGCCCGACCTGGCCGCCCACGGCCTGCCCCGCCCTGCACACCCCGCTCGGTGAGGACGGCGACAGCGAGTTCGGTGACCTCATCGAGGACTCCGAGGCCGTCGTCCCCGCCGACGCCGTGAGCTTCACGCTCCTCCAGGAGCAGCTGCACTCGGTGCTGGACACCCTGTCCGAGCGCGAGGCGGGCGTCGTCTCCATGCGGTTCGGTCTCACCGACGGTCAGCCGAAGACCCTCGACGAGATCGGCAAGGTCTACGGCGTCACGCGTGAGCGCATCCGGCAGATCGAGTCGAAGACCATGTCGAAGCTGCGTCACCCGTCGCGTTCCCAGGTGCTGCGCGACTACCTCGACTAGGTCGCGGCCGTACGACCCGGAAGGCCCGGTCTCCCTCGGGAGGCCGGGCCTTCGTGCTGCGGAGCGCCCTCCGCTGGATGACTCTGGGTTCTCCGGTACCACCCAGAGTGAGGAGGGTGCATGCGTCACTCGTCTGCCCCGGTCCTGATCCGGCCGCTGATCCTGGCGGCCGTCACCGCGGTCATACCGCTGGCCGCCCCGTCCCCGGCTGCCTCTGACAGCGTTGTCGTCGGCGGCTTTCCCATCGATGTCTCGCAGGCCCCCTGGACGGTCGCACTGTCCAGCCGTGACCGGTTCGGAGGTACCCGGGCCGGTCAGTTCTGCGGCGGTGTGGCGATCGGCCGGACCACTGTGCTGACCGCGGCCCACTGCTTGGCCGACGACGTCATCGGCGGTCCGACCGGCCCGGTGCGCGACCTCAAGGTCATCGCGGGCCGCACGGACCTGCTGTCCGCACAGGGCCAGGAGATCCCCGTGACGGCCCTCCGGGTGAACCCGGACTATGACGCCGACGCGAACACCGGCGACTTCGCCGTTCTCGCCCTCGCCGAGCCGCTGCCGGCCAGTGCGGTCGTTCCGATGGCGGCCGAGGGGGACACCGCCTACACGCCCGACACCGGTGCGCTGGTGTCCGGGTGGGGCGACATCACGGGTGGCGGCGACTACGCGCGCCGGATGCACGCGGCGCGCGTTCATGTGCTCCCCGACCAGATGTGCGAGCGCGCCTACCCCGGCGGGGTCGACGGCACTTATCGAGCGGGCTCCATGCTGTGCGCGGGGGAGGCGCAGGGCGGCCCTGACGCCTGTCAGGGCGACAGCGGCGGTCCGCTGGTCGCCGACGGGAAGCTGATCGGGCTGGTGTCGTGGGGGAGCGGCTGCGGCCGGCCGGGGAGCCCTGGCGTCTACACGCGCGTCTCAGAGGCCGCGCGTGCACTTGGTCCCGGCGGTGCCCTGAGCGCCTCACGTCGCCCTCACGACCCCTCCTGAGGGCCGCTACGGGGATATGACGAAGGGCGGTCGCTCCCGAGGGAAAGCGACCGCCCGTCACCGGCCTGTGCCGGAGCTGGCTCGTCGTGGGTGCGAGAGGTCAGCGCTCATCTTCGGAAGCGGTGGCCGGAGCGGTCGTCAGCCGCTCCGTCTCGTCCTGTATCTCAGCGGCGATCTTCTTGAGTTCCGGCTCGAACTTGCGGCCGTGGTGGGCGCAGAAGAGCAGTTCTCCGCCGCTGAGCAGTACGACGCGCAGGTATGCCTGGGCGCCGCAGCGGTCGCAGCGATCGGCGGCCGTCAGGTGGCTCGCGGGGGTCAGAACAGTAGTCACGTCGCCTCTTCTCTAGCTCGACGAGCTGTCGTACCAGGGTCAACATCCAACCAGCCCGAAAACGTTCCCGCTCGGGGCTTCTCCTCGAAAAAAATCTTTCGAGGTGGCCGTCTGCTGCCGGTTGGCGGCGAATGTGCCGTATTGCGTTTCTTCAGTGCTTACGGGTTCGCTCGGTTCATCGATCTCATCCTCCCGGCTGGGTTGCCGGTTGTTTGTGAGGACGTGCCCGGAGCCTAAATGGTTCATGCCTCGAAGGGAACGTGATATGTACTTCACCCCATCGAGGGATCGAACACCCATGCGACCGTGGACTAGGGTGAGTTTCCTACGAGGGTGGCGTTACAACGGCTCTACCAGGCCTGGGTACCCTCTGAGCGGCGACCGAAGCCGGCGGGTGACGACCTGGAGCGGATCACCCGCATACTGACGAAGCTGCGCGAGGACGTGGTCTGCGACCCGGTGCTGCATCTGCAGGTACCGCACCCGCAGCCGTAGCACCGCACCCGGCCGCCGTACCCGCACC
>NZ_JBEYFC010000880.1:0-2260 GCF_040634175.1 Streptomyces sp. NPDC007162 | reverse complement strand
TTATGTTTCAGGGGGTTTGGGTAACTTTGTGAGCGGACCGGGTGGGACTTACCCCCCGGCCGCACCTCGCGGACCAGCGGGCGGCGGGCACTGGTCCGTCTCCTTCACACTGCTGAAGTTCCGTGCCGGCAAGCCGCTCGCGTCCCCAGTGGTGACGACCAGCACGACCTTAGATCACTGGTATGACAAACGCCCGCGCCATTTCCTTTGAGCACCGGCCCGGGGCGCCCGTGCGAGCTCGTCCTTGACGTCACCAGAGCAACGTGCCGCCCGCCTACGACCGGGTCCGCAGGGATCATGCCCGGGAAGCCCGGCGCCTCCAGGGCATGCGATTGTGCGTCTACATCATCGGCGTGGGGCGGGGGGCGGTGCTGTGAGTCGTGTCCTTGCGCCTGGTTCTGGTCGGGCTGTGTCACCGCCGACACCCTGCCGCCACTCCCGCCGAAACTCCCCGAAGAGTTCACACACCTCTGGCTGATCGGCGCCCAGGCATCCAACCGCTGCCTCGCCTGGTACCCGGATCGAGAATGGTTCGAGCGGCACCGGGCCTGGGCGACAGACTGACGGCCGCCACCGCCCGAAGCCGAGTTCGAGCTCTCCGGGACTTGGCCCGGACGCGCTACATGATGCCTGTCCACTGCCACGGCCTACCTGCAACTCGGCCCCGGAGGCAATCCACACGGTACTGCGCCTCAGCGTGCCACTCCGGGTGTGCAGCGGCGTACTGGGCGGCGTACGTCGTCATTCGCAGTTCCCTCGCCCCAGCGAGGAGTTCGTAGCCCTGCCATTGCGTGACTTCCGTGCCGTACAGCTCACAGAACTCGGCGTACTCGGCCTCGGTGACGGTGCCGGTTGTCGTCAGTTTCAGCGCGGTCGAAACCAGGTCCCACTCAGGAGGGCCGACGGACACGCGCTCGAAGTCCAGGAGCACTGGCCCGTCGACGGTGTCGGCCACGTTGCCGACCCAGGCGTCTCCGTGGACCACGCAGTCCGGCAGTCCCGCAGGGCGCTGTTCCCACTGCTCTTTCAGCTCCGCATGCCGCTGCTGGAGCCACTCCCTGTCCTCGTCGGACAACGTGTTGGCTGCGTTGATCCGCTCAGCGATTCGTACGAACGGATCGAGGTCTCCGAGCTGGATGGAACTGGGCACAGACAGGCGATGCAATTGCTTGAGGAGCTGCGCGACGTCGCGAACGCTGCCGTTGCGGTGCGGGGGTAGTTCCTCCCAGAACGTCACTGGGCGATCCCCGGCATTAACCGGCTGCTCGATCGAGAGAGCCTGAACGGCGGGCACCTCGTTCTCCCCGAGCCAGTGGGCCACAGCAACTTCGCGTGCGGCGGCGGCCCACTGGCCGGTACGAGCGATGCGTACGATCACCCGGTCCTCTGGGAGCCGCCATATCTCGTTCTCTGCCAGTCGAACCGGCTCGGCGTGTGCCACGTTGAATCCCGCTGCAGTGCACGCCTCGACCAGCACTGAGCGGGAGGTTGCTTCGGAAGTCGTCATGCCTGCAACGTAGCGGCGATGCGCTCCCGGAGGCTTTCGACCTCGGGAAGCCCGCGGTGCTGCTTGGCGAAGCGGCTGAGGTCGGTGAGGTCATCGGCCGCTCGGCGTGAGGTGAGACGGCCAGCGTCGTCGAGGGCCCGCTGGCCGATTGCCGCGGCCTGGGATGGGTCGCCCTTCGCCATGAGTAGGCTCGCCCACTTTGTGCCAGAGATCGCTCTCGACCGGGCGTAGTCGTCGGTGTGGCCGGCTACCGCGATCTCGAACCGGTGGCTGGCGCGAGCGGGGTCCTGGTTGGCGAGTATCGCCAGGTCCCAGAAGGCATGTGCGGTGTCGCCTTGGTGCTGCGCCTCGTTGTAGTAAGCCATCCACACGGGGTTTTCGGCGGGGTTCGACTTTGCGAAGGCGTCGTCTGCCGCTCCTACTGCGGCCAGGGTGCCCCGGACATCGCCCATCTTGCCGAACGCTCGGGCTCGCGCGCTGTGCAGCATGGCTTGGATCGTCGGTGTGAGCCTGTCGGAGCGGACCAGACCACTCTCTGCGTACGTCAGGCCGGCGTCGGGGTCGCCGACCCAGATGGCTTGGCGGGCAAGAAAGCTGTAGACCTTGGCCCTCAAATGCCAGTCGGGTGCCTCCTCTGCGCATTCGGCGGCGACCTTGAAGGCGATTCTGGCGTCCTCGTGAGCGTATGCGTCGAAGTGGCTGGCGCCGACGACGATGCCTAGCCGGGCGACCGCGGCGTACAGCGGAGCGCGT
>NZ_JBEYFC010000879.1:0-2261 GCF_040634175.1 Streptomyces sp. NPDC007162 | reverse complement strand
AAATGTCCTACGAGCCATTCACCCGTCCCCTGGCTCTCCTCGGACTCCGCTGACCAGCACAGACGCACCAACGATCAGACTTTGAAACCGCCCTGGGTACGCAGGTGTTCGGCAAATGCCGCGGGTGACCTTTGGCCGACGTCGTGGGCGCCAAGATCTGCCAGGTACGGGCTGATCCGCACCAGGCCGTCGCGGCACTCGATGACGCGCCGGTAGTAGCGACGGTGAACGCCACGAACGGAGGGATGGTAGGTCCATCGACTGACGGGCACGCGGTTCAGGGCATCCTCGGGGTACGCCTTGTGGAGCAACGTCCATAGCGGCTGGAGTCGTCGATACAGGCGGTGGTGGCGCCACCAGATCCGCAGTGCGGCGATCCGGGTGACGACACCGGGGTAGCTCACACCGATCATGAACAGCAGCGTCGCGAGGAGTAGAAGCAGGTTCACGATCTGAGTGAGCCCATGCGGAATTGGGCTGCCGCGCCACCGGATCACGACGAAGGCCGCGCGAACCGAGCAGACTGCCACCATGCCCGCCATGCCAGCGGCTGCCAACCACAGCCCAGTGGCCAGGGGGCGGGTGGCCATGCGGGCGTAGCGCCAGGTCCAGCGCAGCGCGGAGGCGATGGCGTAAACCAAGTAGAGCCCTGCAATCAGGTAGAAGATCGCTACTTGATGCACGCTCATGTCCTGCGTCTCGTAGACGTGCTCTCGGACGCTCGCTGGGGTGGTAAGAACGGCCAGCGAGATGGTCGCGACGGCGACGGCGAGCGGTAGAGCCTCCCATCGGGCACGAGATCGCCCACTCCGGCGATCCGAGACCGAGTAGAGGTAAAAGCACATCAGCCAGTAGGCGGCCGCTAGGAGGAGCACGTTCTGCAGCAGCTTGGCGCAGCCGGGCCCGGCAAGGCTGTCGAAGGCTTGTGCGCCGGCACGGGGACCAAGCGGAAACGCTGTGCCGACGCACGCAACACACAGGGTGACCGCGCGGAGTGGGCTGTCCTCGGGCGCCTTGGCCAACTGGTACAGCTTCCAGCTCAGAGCCATAACCAGAACCACCCCAATGGCGATCACAGCCATCCCTGCCGATCGCCTAAGGCGGCCTGTACGCGCTGCACCGAGGGGTGGCTTGGCCTGCGAGGCGTCACGTGATCGAGCACCGAGGCCCATTCGAGGATGATCGTGGCGACGAGTTCGGCCTCGTGCTCGTGATCGTGGTCGTAGGAGGTTCGACGGAGTGCTCGTCTGACGGCGGCCAGAGACAGGTCTGGCGCCATCTGCTGCCAGAACTTATTGTCGGCGTCGTCGCTTTTGTGATCCGCCAGGATGTGTCCGACCTCGTGCAGGATGATGTGATCCTGGTGGATCTTGCTGGTCTCTTGTTGGTACAGGATGTAGTCGGCCGAGGCCGTGGCCAGCCATACGCCGAACGGCCCGGGTACTGGAAGCGAGTAGGGCACGAGCCGGATGGGACGTCTGCGACGCTCCCCGAGGCGCTGGCACAGGACATCGACCTGTAACGGAGGATGGATGCCCAGTGCTCGGAGCTCGCGCTTACATCGACGCCGCAGCTCTCGTTCTTTCAATCTGCCCTCCCCGACGGATTAGGTATCAGTTGTCCGCTGCGGCGGTCCCCCTCCGGACGTCAGCGGCCTTGATCATGTTGCCGCATCACAAGCCTCGTCGCTCTGCCTGCTCCAACTGGTAGACGACGTCGAGGAGATCCATCACCTGTTTGCGTCGCTCCGCTGACAGCTCACCGGCGCGCATGGCCATGAGCTTGACGTCGCCGCTGCCGACTGCCTTGTCCAGGCGCTCCTGCTCCGCTCGCAGGAGGCTCAGTTGGCCTTCGACCCGGTCTGTCACATCGTCATCGAAGAAGTAGGCGGCAGGCACGCCAAAGAAATCTGCGAGAGCCTGAAGGTGTCTGAGCGTTGGATTCGTCTTCTTGCTCTTGCGTAGCTGCCAGATGTAGCTCTGGGAGATCGCGACCCCGGCCCGGTTGATGGCAGCCGCGACGTACTCGTTGCTGTACTCCTGGCCCCGACGGGGATTTACGATCGCGAACAAGTGGTTTAGCTTGTCCGCCAGGCTACGGCCCATCTGCTCGGTCACAGTGGCCCTCCTCGCGGCAACGATCTAGGTTTCGACTGGCGTCAATCTACCTTAAGCCGAGCTCTGTGCGCCATCTCGTGCAGGATCACGTTGGCCCGGGCCTCGTACGACGCCTGGGTCACCTTGCCCCGGAAGCCCAGGAAC
>NZ_JBEYFC010000878.1:0-2263 GCF_040634175.1 Streptomyces sp. NPDC007162 | reverse complement strand
GACAGCCCCGGCATACCCGGCGCCGCCGAGGCCTCAGACCGCTTCGGCAGCTCCGTCCGGCTGCTCGACATCAACGGCAATGGCTTCGCCGACCTGTCCTGCGCCGCGTGGAACGAGGACAAGAGCAACGGCGCGGTCTGGGAACTCCGCGGCCGCCCGACCGGGATCGTCCCCGACGCGGCGTTCGTCTTCGGCGGGAAGACGCTCGGCGCGCCCTACACGAAGGCGGAGTTCGGAGCCCGCATCAAGTAGCCGGAACTCGGTGGGGACGTGGTCGGATGCCGGCAGCGCGATCCGCACGGCCCAGGAGGCGTTCAACGAGACGTACTCCAAACTGCCGCAGCTTCTGGAGCAGGCGTTCAACGGCAATCCCGCGATGCTCGGGGTGTCGGTGGGCACGATGTACGCGCTCAAGGGACAGGCGCAGAGTCTGATGGCAATGCCCGACGCGCCACAACTCCCTGGATCATGTCCAGGGAGTTGTGGCACCTGCAGTTCAGTGACGGTCCTCCGGGGCGACGTAATCAAATGTCGGGCCTGCCGTCAGGCCCTCGAACAGCTGGTCACCATCGATGAACTGCGGACCCGGATGCCCGGCCCGCGGGCCCGGGCACTGCCCGAGGACCTGTAGACCGTGCCCGCCCCGGGCAGCCCCGAGCACCCGGGCGGCACAACCGGCCCACGCTGCTCAACGGCGAGTTCCACGCCAACATGTACATGGGTCTGATGGACAGCCTCGTGATCCGCCCGGGCACCCTGGACGACACGACCGCGCGGCGGGAGCACGACGACACGATCGCGGCGCTGCCCGGCCGTCGTGTGCCCCGCCCGGACACCACCCTGAACCGCTCCCGTTTCGACGGTGACCGGCACCGCCCCCAGTTCCACATGCTGCCGCCCTGGCACTGGATGAACGCACCGCACGCACCGGTGTACTTCGAGGGCAAGTACCACATCTTCTACCAGCACGATCCGCTCGGCCCGTTCTGGGGCCAGATCCACTGGGGGCACGCGGTCAGCACCGACATGGTGCACTGGCGCGACCTCCCCATCGCCCTCGCGCCCGCCGGGGACTCGGTCGGGCCAGACGGCTGCTGGTCGGGCTCGGCGTACGTCGACGGCGACCGGGGGCCGGTTTCCCGGGTGGCCTCAGACGAGCCCGCGCTCGGCGAGGCTGCGGCCGGTTTCCTCGATCGTGTCGGGGATCGAGTGGAGTGGGCGGGCCAAGAGCGCCTCAGCGGGGGTGTGGTCGAAGCGCTGCGCCGAGCCGATGAGCCACCGGTTGTCGCGCAGCTGAGGCTCGAACACGCTCGCGGCCCAGGTGAGCCATGTCGGCATCGCCCGTGTGGGGATCTTCCCGCTCGCCTCGGGAAGCCTCTCGCGGAGCACCGAGGCGACCTCGATGAGCGAGGACGGGTCGGTCGCTACGATCGTACGATGTGCGCCCGCCGTTTCGGAGGTCATGGCCTCGATGTGCGCGTCGGCGACGTCTCGCACGTGGACCCACGGGAGCCGCAGGTCTGGGACCATGGGCAGGGCGCCGGCCATGATCTGCTGGATCGCCGAGACCGAGGTTCCAGGGTCGTCGGAGAGGAGGGGCCCGATGACCGCGCCCGGATTGATGACTGCAAGCCGATCGCGCACACCGCGTCGGTCGGCGATGTCCCACGCCGCGCGCTCGGCCCGGACCTTCGAAACCACGTAGACACCGAGGCCGCGGCGGTCGAGGGGGGTCCAGTCGGATGCCGTGAAGACGTGATCTCTGCGCGCCGGAGCGTACTGCACCGCCGCGAGAGACGAGGTGACGACCACGCGCTCCACGCCTGCGTCGAGCGCCGTGCCGATGGCCCGCGTCGTGCCCTGTACGGCGGGGCGGATCAAGTCCTCTGAGTCCTTCGGCTTCGTCGTGACGAAGGGGGAAGCGACGTGCAGGACGAACCGGCAGCCCGCGGTCGCGGCCGCCCATCCCTCGTCCGACAGCAGATCGAGCTGCAGGATCTCCAGCAACGTGTCGTCTGCGCCTGCCTGCGCCATTGCGGCGCGCACCTCGGCAGCGCGGGCCGGAGACCGCACCGACCCGCGGACCGCGTATCCGCGCCGCAGAAGCTCTGCCGCTGTGTGACCACCGATGAACCCCGAGACACCCGTGACAAGAACCGTGTCCGTCATATCTATCCCAGCGATCGCCCCACCCCGCGACCCACCCCTCGGTCGGCAACCGGGGCCAGGGCCTGGTCCAGTTCGTCCTCGCCGCCCACGAGGG
>NZ_JBEYFC010000877.1:0-2270 GCF_040634175.1 Streptomyces sp. NPDC007162 | reverse complement strand
GCGGATGCCGCGCCGTGTCGACGGTGGGCTTCTGCGGGTGCCGGTGGCGCTGCGGGAGGGAGGCGGACGTGGCTCGACTGGCTCGACTGACGGTCATCGAACCGGTTCGCGTGATGTGAAGGTAGGAACACCCACATCGACTGTCAACTCCCCGGGCGAAACTTTCGCACTCACCGGAAACCGCATATTCCTTCTGGTCGAGGGGATTGATGGGCTGGAACCCCGGTGTTAGCTTCCCCGAACCGGTTCGACGAGGCGATTCCCTGCAACAACCCGCAGTTGATGCACGCCGCCCACAGAGGGGTCGAACCGGTTCGATTCATATCCGCACGTCATCACGTCGATACACAAGGATTGAGGACGCGATCCATGCCACCCGCTGACAGATCCCCACGGCGCCGGGCACCGGCCGCCATGGCGCTGGCTCTCGGGGCGGGCCTGCTGGCCGCACCGGCCGTCCCCGCCCGGGCCGCCGAGACGCCCCAGCCCGCCGCCCACTACACCTTCGACCAGGACGACCTCTCCACCGGCAAGATCACGGACAGCTCCGGCAACGACCTGACGGCGACCTTGGTCAACGGCTCCACCGCCCGGTCCGTCACGGGTTCCGACGGCGTCGGCAAGGCACTGTCCCTGCCCGGCGGTGCGCCCACCTCCGACGGCGCGTACGTCCGTCTCCCCCGCGAAGTGCTCGGCGACGCGACCGACCTGACGGTCTCGGCCCGCGTGAAGTGGGGCGATGACAAGTCGGCCTGGCAACGGATCTTCGACCTGGGCACCGACACCGGCAGGTACCTGTTCACGACGCCGTCCAACGGCGGGGTGCTGCGCACCGCGGTGACCACCGGCGGCGGCGGAGCGGAGGCGCAGGTCTCCGGCTACGCGCCGTTGCCCGCCGACGGCTGGCGGACGGTGACGGTCACCCTCGACACCACCGCCCACCGGGTCACCACCTACCTCGACGGCGTGGCGGTCTCCTCCGCCGTGACCACCGTCAAGGCCACGGACCTGCTGGACGGTTCGGCCACGGCGGCCGGTTACATCGGCAGGTCCTTCTACCAGGACCCGCTGCTCAAGGGCGCGATCGACGACTTCGCGGTCTGGCACGCGGCACTCACCGCCGAGCAGGTGGCCGGTACGGTCAAGGCCGTGCCCACCCTGGACAAGCTCTCGCAGACGTCGTTCGACGTCCGTACGACGACCGGGGCCGCGCCGTCCCTGCCCGCCTCGGTCCGCGCGACCTTCTCCGACGGCTACGACCGCGACACGCCGATCACCTGGGAGGCCGTACCGCCCGAGAAATACGCCCGGGCGGGCACCTTCACGGTGGCCGGCACCGCGGCCGGGCAGGTCCTGGAGGCGACCGTCACCGTGGTCCGCGAGGGAGCCCTCAGCGTCGACCTCGCCTCGGACACCGGGCCCTTCCACGGCGGCGCCTCCGGAACCCTCTACGGCGTGTACGGACCGGACGTCCCCACCAACAACCTCATCGAGGGCATGGGCCTGCGCACCGTCTCCACCAAGGCGCAGGACGGCCCGCAGCACCCGGGCGCCGACGCGCTGGACGTGGTCGGCCCACTGGCCGACTCCACCGACGGTGACGTGTACATCTACATGACGGACATCCACCGCGGCTTCCCCTACGAATGGCCGGGCGACACCCCGCAGGAGAAGCTCAAGCTCTATGAGGAAAAGCTCGCCAAGCAGGTCGACCAGGTGCTGCGACTGCCGAAGCGGTACCAGGACAACATCGTCTTCGTGCCGTTCAACGAGCCCGAGGGCAACATGTTCGGCACCGGCGAGTGGAGCTACGACAAGGTCAGCTGGCTGACCGACCCCAAGGACTACTTCGCCGCCTGGGACTCCGCCTACAAGCTGATCAAGTCCAGGATGCCGGACGCCCGCATCGCCGGACCCAACACCAGCATTCTGTACGACCAGGTGAAGGGCTTCCTCACGCACACCCTGGCCGCCGGCACGCTCCCCGACGTGATCACCTGGCACGAGCTGAGCCACCCGGAGGCGGTGCGCCAGAACATCGCCACGTACCGGGCGTGGGAGAAGGACCTGTTCAAGGGCACCGACCGGGAGGGCACCCGACTGCCCGTCAACATCAACGAGTACGCCTTCAACTACCACACCTCCGTGCCCGGCCAGATGATCCAGTGGGTGTCCGCGATCGAGGAGTCCGGGTCAGGGTGATCATCGGGTCGACCACAGTGAAGCGGCCGGAAGCCATGCCCTGCTCCACGTCGTGCCTTGCGCGCGGA
>NZ_JBEYFC010000876.1:0-2277 GCF_040634175.1 Streptomyces sp. NPDC007162 | reverse complement strand
GCGACTTCGTCCTCGCAGGTCACCGGCACGGGGCGATCACGGCGCTCGTAGGTGGCGAAGAAGTTCTTCGGCGGCTTCGCCCCTCCCGGGCGCCCGGCCCGGATGTAGCCGCACTCGTGCGCGCCGCACAACCCCAGTGGCGAGGCGGCCAGTTCGTCGCACACGTCCGCGCGGCACTCACCGTAGCCCGGGAGCGACGGCTGGTCGGCCAGCCATCGCTCGAACTCCCCCTCGTTCACACGTCCTTCGGGGTGCCGCTTCAGGTGGCTCAGCCACCGGTTGCGGTGCCGGAAGCACAGCACCAGTTGCAGGCTGAACGCCGGCCGCTGCGGGCAGATCCGGCACATCATCGCCTCCGGCATCTCCGTGGCCGGCAGCGGCTCCGCGGTCCGCAGGAACTGAGCCCGGCTTATGCCGCGCGCCTCAGCCTCCTGCCACTGCTCGGCGTGCACCGAGCACATCGCGTAGCGCCGCCAGCGGGGCCGCTCGCAGTCGACGACTGTGCAGCTCCACGGATAGACCAGGTGCGTCGGCGGGATCTTCAGCGCCCCGCCGCGCAGCGCCGGGTCGAACTCGGGCCCGTTGATCAGTGCGGTGAGCACCTCCAGCCGGTCCCGTCGCGTGCGGGCATCCTGCTGCTGCGGCAGCAGCGATGGCGTCGTCACTTCGTCTCACCCCAGACCGTGCGCAGGGCGGCGTCGAAGACCGGGTCGTGGACATCGACGTGTCCGTAGACCTCATCCACCATCGCGGCCGAGGCCCAGCCGCCGGCGTCCCGGGCGATCAGTGTGTTGCCGTCGGCCGCGTCGAGAACCGCGGAAGTAAACGAGTGCCGGAAGGCATGGGATTTCACGACCCCGAGTCCGGCGCGTTTCCCGGCCCGGCCGAGCATACGACGGGCGCCGACCGGCGCCCACGGCTGTCCGGTATCGGCGCCGTGCAACTGAACCAGGAGCATGCCGTGCCCAGCCCCGCGCGGGTACTCGGTGGTGACGTACTCGAAGTAGGTGTGCACCATTGCCGGGCTGACCCGCTTGATCAGCCCGCCGGTCACGATGCCGTGCTCGACCCGCCAGGGGTGCTTAGTCTTGGCCTCGGCCCGGTTCGGATTGCCGGGCCGGTGGCAGACGTGCAGGTGAGGGGCGCGGCACTCGCCGCAGGCCGCGTTCTCGCGAAGGTGCAGGTCGACCAGGTGAAGTCCGCAGAGCTCGCCGATGCGAAGCCCGCCGTCGGCGAGCCAGGTGACAACCAGCCGGTCCCGGGCGGCGTTCACCGTCTCCAGCAGCCTCTCCCGGGCGCCGTCCGGGAGCAGCTTTGGATGCCGGCAGTGCGGCCCCTTCGGCGCCAGCGGGTTGGTGGGCAGCGACGACTTCACATGCCCGAGGAAGGAGCGGCGCCGGTCCACCCGCAACGGCAGCCGGTACTTGTCGAGCTTCTTGCCGAGTTCGCCGTTGATGCCGAGGAAGGATTGGTGCAGGTAGAAGCCCTTCAGACAAGCCGCCGCGGTCGACAGCGCGGAGTGGCCGTAGGGGCGCTTGCCGACCCGCCACGGCTCGCCGAGCGGCATGCGGACCTCGGCACCGACCATGCCCATATACCGTTCCAGGTCCCGCAGTTGGACCGCTGCGAAGGCCAGGCACTCCCGCTCCAGCCACCGCAGATGGTCCACCAGCAGATACGCGTACGTCCTCTGCGTTCCCGAACCATCATGCAGACGCAGGAACCGGTCCGCCTCCGTGTGCACCGTCCCCTCGGGCCACACGACCGTCCACGACCGCCGCCCGTCCTTCCGCTCGATCTGCTGGACCCTCAGGTCCCCGACCACCACGTGCCGTGCCACTCGTCCTCCGTACCGACTCCAGAACATGACAGATGTCCCGGACACGGTCGGTAAACAAGCCTGGGACGTGCAGGTCACAGTCCCAGACGGACATCACGGGCAGGACTACCTGAGGTCGGTAAACTCGACGATGACCGGCGATCCGTTCTCATCCAACCCGAGCGAGTCGATCCGGCCCCCGTGCACCGGCCCGGTGCTGTACTCGCTCGCCAGGAACCGGACGCCCACCAGTGTCTCCATGTGGGTCTCGACGAGACGCTGTACATCGGTCTCAACCTCGGCAAGACGCGGCACGACCTCGGTCACGCCGCCATTCGTTGCGTCCGTGCGGAACAGCTTCAGGCCCGACATCTTCCCCCTCCTCGGCTCGGTGATCACCAACGCCGAGAAGTGATGTATTGTTTCCGCGGGAAGCCCCGGAGACGTGAAGGTAATGT
>NZ_JBEYFC010000875.1:0-2284 GCF_040634175.1 Streptomyces sp. NPDC007162 | reverse complement strand
GGAGGTTCTGCGCCGAGGTCGAACCGGTCACGGAACACAGCTTCTGGCCGTTGAGGTCCGTGCCCTTGGAGATGGTCGAGCCACGAAATCCGCCCAGCTCTCGGGGGAGAAGAGCAGTGCGGGTCCGGCGGGGTGCTTGGAGTCGCGTACGGCGAGCAGACCGGCCGGTGGGCCGGAGCACGGCCGTGCCGTCTCCACGCAGTTGTTCGCTCCGGTGCTGTAGCTGCTGCGCAGCCATCGCACACCGGGCAGATCAGTACTTGAAGGTACGTTCCGAGGCAGTGCAGTCATGGTGCCTCCTTACGCGCCGTCACCTATCCCGGCGATGTAATCCAACGAGTCCTCGGGTGAAAGGGCGTGGATCTGAAGGGTGTTGAAGGCCTCCGCGTACGCCTGGAGGTCTTCTTTCCGCTCGAGGTAGAGGCTACTCGTCAACTGGTCGAGAACAACCACATCCAGATCAGAAGTGCTCGGAAATGAGAAGATTACGAAAGGGCCGGTGATGCCGACATGTGCCCCCGCCGCGAACGGCAGCACCTGGATCCGCACCTGCGGCAACCGGGCCGCCTCCGTCAGCCGCGCCAGCTGGCGGGCCATCACCCCCGGGCCGCCCACCTCCCGGCGCAGCACCGCCTCGTCCAGGACCGCGCTCAGCTTCAGCGGCGGATCGCCCCGTAGCACGTCCTGCCTGGCCAGACGCACCTCCACCAGGGCGTCGAGGGCCTCGTCGTCGAGCCCGTCGGCGGCCACCCGGGTCACCGCGCGGGCGTACTCGGCGGTCTGCAACAACCCCGGCACCACCGAGGTCTCCAGCGTGCGCATCGCGCCCGCCTGCGACTCCAGGCTGATG
Organism: Streptomyces sp. NPDC007162; assembly: GCF_040634175.1. Lineage (NCBI taxonomy): Bacteria > Bacillati > Actinomycetota > Actinomycetes > Kitasatosporales > Streptomycetaceae > Streptomyces > Streptomyces sp. NPDC007162. The sequence continues at coordinate 1,434 of NZ_JBEYFC010000875.1, read as the reverse complement.
AAATCCCGGTAGGCGGGCGGCAGTACCCCCCGATAGGCGTGCCACCAGTGATGTCGTCCCGCGGTGTCCTCCGACCCCGCCAATACCAGCAGCAACTCGCGCAGTTGTCCCTCGGCCACCCCGTAGGCGTCGAGGAGTAACCGCACATCGGCCGGTTTCACACCGCTGGCGCCGGTTTCGATCCGGCTCACTTTCGACTGGTGCCAGCCCACCAGGCGGGCGGCCTCGCCGCTCGTGAGACCCGCACCGGTGCGCAGCATGCGCAGTTCGGCGCCCAGTTTCCGGCGGCGTACCGCGGGACCGTTCTGCATGGGCTACTCCTTACTCAATCTGGCCGCCCATATACGGTCCGGTGTCGCAGAGTTCACCGCTTCGAGCGACAGATATATGCACATCTTGGTGGATCGCTCCCCGTGACCGGCCCCGTAATGGCAGTCTGGCGGAGAAGTACCAGTCCGGGACCGTACTCGAACCATCCGCACCGTGTCGGACTCCGGTCCCGAGGAAGTCGGACTCCGGTCCCGAGGAAAGGGACGACGTCGCCATGGCAGACCACCTGGAAGCATCCGTCACCCTGCCGAGCGATCCCGCCTCGGTCTTCGCGGCCCGGGCGTATGTGCTGGACACCCTCGCGGAGTGGGGACTGCCACCGGAGACGGACACGGCGGACACCATCCGCCTCATCGTCTCCGAACTCGCCACCAACGCCGTGCAGCACACCTTCGGGCAGTCGCCCACCTTCACGGTGGACCTCGTCCTCCACCGTGACGAGCACCTGCGCATCGGCGTCACGGACAGTCATCCGCGCTTCCCCAGGAGACTTCCCGCCGCGGTCCAGCAGGACAACGGCCGCGGCATGGTCATCGTCCGCTGGCTCACCGCCGAGTACGGCGGCACACTCCGGGTCCGCCCCACCCGGGAGGGCGGCAAGACGGTCTTCATCGAACTGCCCTGGACGGTCCCGGCCCACCCCGTCACCGCAGCCGGCCAGCAGGAGCCGTAGCCCTGAGCTCCCGCCGGCCGGTGCGCGGCGGGGTCAGCTGACCCGGCCGTACCAGACGCTCTTCGTCCAGATCTTCTGGAGCTTCACCACGTCCCCGGTCTTCGGGGCGTGCCAGATCTTTCCCTTCCCGGCGTAGATGCCGACGTGGTACACGCTGGAACCCGAGTGGAAGAAGACCAGGTCCCCGGCCTTGCGGCTGCCGGCCGAGATGTGACGGGTCTTGTTGTACTGCTGGGCCGCCGTTCGTGGCAGGGTCTTGCCCGCCTTCTTGAACGAGTACAGGGTGAGCCCGGAGCAGTCGAACCTGTTCGGTCCGGTGGCGCCCCACCGGTAGGGCGAGCCGGGCACCGAAGATGTGGGCCTTACGAGCGCTGGCGAGCAGCGACTCGTTGATGACGCCGATCGTGGTGCACTCCTCGGACAGGGCGGGG
>NZ_JBEYFC010000874.1:0-2290 GCF_040634175.1 Streptomyces sp. NPDC007162 | reverse complement strand
GTTCCAGCATGGCCCTGCTGGACTCCACGGTCGTCAACGTCGCCCTGCCCCGCATCGGTGAGGACCTGGACGCGAGCCTGTCCGCGCTCCAGTGGACGGTCAACGCGTACATGCTGACGCTGGCCGGGCTGATCCTGCTCGGCGGCTCGCTCGGCGACCAGTACGGCCGCCGGAAGGTGTTCGTGACGGGCGTGATCTGGTTCGCCGCCGCGTCCCTGATGTGCGGTCTGGCCCCGACCGACGCCGTGCTGATCGGCGCCCGCGCCCTCCAGGGCATCGGCGGCGCACTGCTGACTCCCGGCTCGCTCGCCCTCATCCAGGCCTCCTTCCACCCCGACGACCGGGCGCGGGCGGTCGGCCTGTGGTCGGGCTTCGGCGGGATCGGGGCGGCCGTCGGCCCGTTCCTCGGCGGCTGGCTGGTGGACGGCCCCGGCTGGCGCTGGGTCTTCCTGCTGAACGTGCCGCTGGCCCTGCTCTGCGTACCGGTCGCGCTGCGCCACGTCCCCGAGTCCGCCGACGGACGCGTGCACGGCCGTTTCGACGTCCTCGGCGCGGTGCTGGGCGCGCTCGCGCTCGGCCTGGTGACGTACGCGCTGATCGAGGGCGGGGTGACCGGCATCGTGGTGGCCGTCGCCGGTGTCGTGACCGGGGTGGCGTTCGTGCAGGTCGAGAAGCGCCGCCGGGATCCGATGCTGCCGCTGGACATCTTCGCCTCCCGCCAGTTCACGGCGGTCAACATCGTCACCCTGTGCGTGTACGCGGCCTTCAGCGGCTTCTTCTTCCTGACCGCGCTGCAGCTCCAGGTGGTGGCGGGCTACTCGGCCCTCGCCGCCGGTACGGCACTGCTGCCGTCGACGGTCCTGATGCTGTTCCTCTCCGCCCGTTCGGGCGCCCTCGCGGACCGGATCGGCCCCCGGATCCCGCTCACCGTCGGCCCGCTGCTCTGCGCCGCGGCGATGCTGCTGATGCTCCGGGTGGGCGAGCACGCGAACTACCTGAAGGACGTCCTGCCCGCGGTCCTCGTCATGGGCGCCGGCATGGTCACCCTGGTCGCCCCGCTGACCGCGACGGTCCTCGCCTCCGTGGACACCGCCCGGGCGGGCATCGCCAGCGGCATCAACAACGCGGCGGCCCGGGCGGCGGGCCTGATCGCGGTGGCGGGCCTGCCCCTGCTCACCGGGATGGGCCCGGAGGCGTACCGCTCGGCGACCGCCTTCGACGCGGCCTTCGACCGCGCGATGCCGATCTGCGCGGCCGTCCTGGTGCTGGGCTCCGGCTTGGCCTGCACCCTGGTACGCCGCCCCGCCCCCGGCTGCGTGCGCCCGGAGTGCCGTACGCACGGCAACGTGACGACACCCCCGCTGGAGGCGGAGGGCCGCTCCTGACCGCGGGCACCTGCACGGTGAACGGGGATACGACCGAGCGCGGCCGGGAGCGCCGAGCGGCCCCGCGAGGACGCGCCCGACGCCGACCCGGCGGCGGCACACGCTGTGCCGCTCCCTCTGATGACTACCGGTTCAGCTCGGCGTACGCCTCGGTGCTGCTGTCCCTGAGGAACTGCCAGCAACGCTCCGACTCGTCCTTCTCGTCGATCTCGCCGGCGGCCCGAGCGAGGGCGGCGAGGCAGCGCAGGAACCCGCGATTGGCTCGGTGGTCCCAGGGGATGGGCCCGTGGCCCTTCCAGCCGGCCCGACGCAGTGCGTCCAGACCGCGGTGATAGCCGGTGCGTGCGTACGCGTACGACTCGACCACTCGTCCGGCCTCGAAGGCGTCGTCGGCGAGCACGGCCCATGCGAGCGAGAAGGTGGGGTACTTCGCCGCGACCTCGGCCGGAGGCTGGGACTCCTCGCCCAGGAGGCGGTACGCCTCTTCGTTCTCCGGGAGGTACGTCGGCTCCGGGCCGCCGAGCAGGTTCTTGTGAGTCGTCATGGATGCAGTCTGTCACCTGTGGCCTACGGCCCCGGAACGCCGCCCCCGCGGAGAGCAATATCTGTGCCCGTGAAATGAGAAATAGGTGCGGGGTACGGCGAGTATTCCTCGGCCGCCTGGCGGAGCGGAATTATCGACCGCGCAAGGCCGATCGCGCCGTGCTACTGTCGATCCCAGTTGCAGGTGTGGTTGCCAGAAGGTTTTTCCGGCGGCTGATCATCACGGCGACACGGAATGCGCAACAAGGCGTATTCCTGACACCGCCTCCGTAGGAGAAATAAAATGGCTACTGGCACCGTGAAGTGGTTCAACGCGGAAAAGGGCTTCGGCTTCATCGAGCAGGACGGCGGCGGCGCCGACG
>NZ_JBEYFC010000873.1:0-2299 GCF_040634175.1 Streptomyces sp. NPDC007162 | reverse complement strand
CGTTGGTGCGCTTGGCCATCATACGAGAAGGTGACACCGCAGTTGAGCGGTGAGCGGTGCTGGTGCAGCGCGCGGCCGGTCAGGGCATCGAAGACCTTCCCCAACTGGCCGCCGGCGACTACAACCGGGCCCGCCGGAGTCAGGAAGTTGCACAGGCTGCCGGTGCTTGCCAGGAGAACTCCGTCGCGCCACACCAGGCCGGCGTCCCCGACCGACAGGACGCCTTCTTCGTGGGCGCAGGCCGCGTTGACGCCGTAGGTTGGCGCGACCAGTTGCTCGCCCCACAGCCGCTGCTTGTAGTCATAGGTCTGGTAAGTGGCACCGAAAGTGGCCAGCACCAGCGTCGTGCCGCCGGCGAAGGCGCACGAACGCGGCCAGACATCGTCAGGCAGGCTGGTCTGGTCGACCAACTCGGGCAGGTCGCCGGAGACGTCCCAGAGGCACATCGTGCGGTCGTAGCTGAGGCTGACCAGGAGGTTTCGCTCCCCGTCCAGGACCAGACGCTTGACGCCTGCCTCATGGGCGGGGATGGTTTCCCTGCCGTCGGGCCTCAGGACGATCAATTGTCCCTCGTCGTTGCCGGCGAAGACGCTGCCGTCGGTGTGGATCGCCACGGTGTCGGTCTCGATGCCGCCGAGGTCGACGTCGTCGATCAGTCCGCCAGTCTGGAGGGACCAGCGCTTGACGGTGCCGTCATCGCTGGAGGTGATCAGCTCGTCGGCGGTGCGCGCCCACTCCACCGAGATGACGTCGGCGGAGTGGCCGGAAAAACGGTGCATCAGGCGGCCGCCGAAGTCGTAGACGCGCACCCGGTGGTCACGCGAGGCGGTGGCGACCAGCTCCTTGGTGGGGTGGAAGACCGACATCTCGACGTCGTCCTCCTGGTCGTTGAACACGGCCAGCAGACGCAAGTCGGGTACGGACCACAAACGGGCGGTGTAGTCGCTGGAGGAGGTGATTAACCGCGTGCCGTCCGGGCTGAAGGCGCACTGGTTCGCGAGATGGTCGTGCAGCACACGGCCGAGCGAGGCGCGTGAGGTCTGGTCCCACAGGATGACCTGGTTGTCGTATCCCACAGTGGCCACAAAGCGGTCACCGGATGCAGCTATTCCACTGATCGGACCGTGGTGCTGAATCATTTTCCGACCCCCTCAAATTAATCGACCACGAGTTCGTGGTCTGCGATTTCGTGGCCTGCGAGGCGCATCTTCGCCTCCAGATAACGATGGTTTGCCCGCGTGGCGAAGACGCCCGTCGGCTGCCTTTCCCGGATGTCGATCCCGTACGAACGCAGCTGCCGTTCCTTGTCGGGGTTGTTCGACAACAGCCGGATCGCCGGAACGCCCAGAGCGGTGAGCATCTCGGCCGCCACCCGGTAATCACGCATGTCATCGGGGAAGTGCAGAGCGCGATTTGCCTCGAAGGTGTCGTGCCCGAGATCCTGCAGGCCGTAACTCTCGAGCTTGTTGTAGAGGCCGATACCGCGACCCTCTTGGCGCAGATAGAGGAGAATGCCGCCTTCACGGGTCAGCCGCTGGACCGACTCGCGCAGTTGCGGCCCGCAGTCGCAGCGTGCGGAACCCAGTACATCCCCGGTCAGGCACTCGGAGTGCACGCGGACCAGGGGCTCCGGACCGGCCGGCGGACTGTCGAACAGCACGGCGACGTGCTCGTGTTCGTCCGAGAGGTTCTGAAAGCTGACGATGGTCACACCCTCGTGCACATTCCCGTCGAGGAGTAACGGAACGCGGACGCGGGTACGCGCGCGAGTCTCGGTAGCAACACCGTCGGGTTGAACGTGTGCATCGGACCTGGTACTGGAATTGAGCGTCACGACTTAACCCCCACGATCAATTGGATTGAAGATCGCCGTTCACGGGAAAGTGCACCGCCAGAAACTTGACAGAAAGGGGCCCCGTTCGCCAAGGGAGAAAGGTGCACGATATCGCGGAAAACGCCGGAAGGCATGTATCACGGATCGGAGTCGCGTCCGACCCTGCTCTCGCTTCCGCAATCGCTTACTGCCGCCGATGAGCCTAACAGGGGACGTATACAGTCCGCAAGATCCCAACACTGCTTACTGATCGTTGTCGCGGGAGTCGGCAAGGCTCCGGATACCGGCATGCGTTGGGGGTATCAGGTGCGGTCATACCTCGGGGATCGCGTCTCCAAACAGTCCGACACCTGAAACGCAGCAATCGGCTAGATCTACGTCCCCTGGATCAACTGGCTGCTGATGGTCTCGGTCCTCACCCTGGTCTTCGCCTTCCGCAGCTCCGCGGCGCTGGCCTTCGCGTTC
>NZ_JBEYFC010000872.1:0-2301 GCF_040634175.1 Streptomyces sp. NPDC007162 | reverse complement strand
GGCCGACTTCCGTCGGCCCACCCGGCGTTCGCGGAGTGGTCGCTAGACCAGGTTGACGGAGCGGGCCGACGTGGCGCCGATCTCCGCCTCGACGTCGGCCAGCACGGCCGGGGCGACCGTGTCGTCCACGGTGAGGACGGCCAGTGCCTCGCCGCCCACCGCGGCGCGGGCCACCTGCATGCCGGCGATGTTGATGCCCGCCTCGCCGAGGATGCGGCCGACGGTGCCGACGACGCCCGGCCGGTCCTCGTAGCGCAGCACCAGCAGGTGGTCGGCGACCGCGAGGTCGACGTCGTAGTCGCCGACCGCGACGATCTTCTGGATGTGCTTGGGGCCGGCCAGCGTGCCGGAGACCGACACCTCCTCGCCGTCCGAGAGGGTGCCGCGCACGGTCACCACGTTGCGGTGGTCGCTGGCCTCGGAGCTGGTGGTGAGGCGGACCTCGACGCCCCGCTCCTGGGCGAACAGCGGCGCGTTGACGTAGGAGACGGTCTCGTCGACGACGTCCTCGAAGACACCCTTGAGCGCGGACAGCTCCAGGACCTTCACGTCGTGCTGGGTGATCTCGCCGTAGACCTCGACGTCGAGGCGGACCGCGACCTCACCGGCGAGTGCGGTGAAGATGCGGCCGAGGCGCTCGGCGAGGGGCAGGCCCGGCTTGACGTCCTCGGCGATGACACCGCCCTGGACGTTCACCGCGTCCGGGACCAGTTCACCGGCGAGGGCCAGGCGGACCGACCTGGCGACCGCGATACCGGCCTTCTCCTGGGCCTCGTCGGTGGAGGCGCCGAGGTGCGGGGTGCAGACGACCTGGTCCAGCTCGAAGAGCGGGGAGTCGGTGCACGGCTCCTTCGCGTACACGTCGAGGCCGGCGCCGGCGACCCGGCCCTCCTTGAGCGCCGCGTACAGCGCCTCCTCGTCGACGATGCCACCGCGGGCGGCGTTGACGATGCGCACGGACGGCTTGACCTTGCGCAGCGCCTCGTCGCCGATCAGACCGACCGTCTCGGGGGTCTTCGGGAGGTGCACGGTGATGAAGTCGGCGACCTCCAGCAGCTCGTCCAGGGACAGCACCTTGACGCCCATCTGGGCGGCGCGGGCGGGCTGGATGTAGGGGTCGTAGGCGACGACCTTCATGCCGAACGCGGACATCCGCTGCGCGACCAGGGCGCCGATCCGGCCGAGGCCGACGACACCGAGGGTCTTCTCGGCGAGCTCGACGCCGGTGTACTTGCTGCGCTTCCACTCGCCGTTCTTCAGCGCGGAGTTCGCCTGCGGGATGTGCCGCGCGGTGGAGATCAGCAGACCGCAGGCCAGCTCGGCGGCGGTCACGATGTTGGAGGTCGGGGCGTTCACGACCATCACGCCGGCCTTGGTGGCGGCGGAGACGTCCACGTTGTCCAGGCCGACGCCGGCTCGTGCGACGACCTTGAGCTTCTTCGCCGCGGCGATGGCCTCGGCGTCGACCTTGGTGGCGGAGCGGATCAGGATCGCGTCCACGTCGGCGATGGCGGGGAGCAGTTCGGCCCGGTCTGCTCCGTTGGCGTGCCGGATCTCGAAGTCCGGGCCCAGCGCGTCGACGGTGGCGGGCGACAGCTCTTCAGCGATGAGTACGACAGGTTTCGAGCTCACGTGAGTCCTCACAGGTCCAATGCGGACGGCCGTCCCGACGGCCGCAGGCGGTGGAGGTTGGCTAGCCGCGTGGAGACGCACGACGCTGTGGGCCTGACGCGTATGTAGTACGGCAGTGTAGTGGCGTGGCGGACGTCGTCCTGCGCCTCTGCGGAAGGATCACCCGTCCGAGATTCGACGGGGTGGACAACGGGGCCGGAGCAGTGTGCTCCGGCCCCGTCGGCTGAGGCTTACGCCTCCTCGTTCACCCAGCTCATCAGCTTGCGCAGCTGCTTGCCGGTGGTCTCCAGCAGGTGCTCGGAGTCCGCGGTCTTGTACTCGTTGTACTTCTTCAGACCGCCGTGGTACTCCTCCATCCAGTTGTTGGCGAAGGTGCCGTCCTGGATCTCCGCGAGGACCTTCTTCATCTCGGCCTTGGTGGCGTCGGTGATGATCCGCGGGCCGGTGACGTAGTCGCCCCACTCGGCGGTCTCGGACACCGACCAGCGCATCTTCTCCAGGCCGCCCTCGTACATCAGGTCGACGATGAGCTTCAGCTCGTGCAGGCACTCGAAGTAGGCGATCTCCGGCTGGTAGCCGGCCTCGACCAGGGTCTCGAAACCGGCCCCCACCCCCGTCCTCACCCCCAGCATCCACGCCACAGCCGAACAAACCCCACCCCAACCCCTC
>NZ_JBEYFC010000871.1:0-2303 GCF_040634175.1 Streptomyces sp. NPDC007162 | reverse complement strand
AGAACGCCTCGCCCAGAGCCCAGGGCTTCCTCTCCGGGGTCACGGGCACGGCGAAGGACGTCCACCTCGGACGGCGGTGGCGGATTCCCCACCGGCTACCACCAGGTGGTGATCGGCAGCAGCAGCCTGTGCCTGGATGTGTACGGCAACGCCGGCAGCGCGGGCGCCGCGATCGACCAGTGGACCTGCAACGGGCAGGCCAACCAACAGTTCCAGTTCGTACCGGGCGCCGGCGGTTACGGGCAGTTGCAGGCGCGGAACTCGGGCCTCGTGGTGGGGGTTTCGGGCAGCCTCACGGCCGCCGGGACGCCGGACGTCGTGCAGCAGGCGCCCAGCGGGGCGACCGGCGCCCAGTGGCTGCCGGTACGGCAGTCCGACGGCTCGTACTCCTTCCAGAACCAGAACAGCGGCCTGTGCCTGGACGTCTACGGCGGCGGCAGCAACCTCGGCCAACAGCTCGACCAGTGGCCCTGCAAGAACACGGCGGGCAGCAACCAGGACTTCACCCCGCGCTGACCGGCTCCCACCCGCTCGGTCACCTCCACCCGCTGTCCCGCACCCAGTGAGGAACACAGATGAAGAAGAAGTCCGCGGCACTCCTGGCCGTCGCACTGACGGCAGCGGTCGGCATCGGCACCGCGTTGCCCGCGGCGGCCGCCAGCGGCACCGGATCACCGGCCTCCACCGCACGGGCCACCGCCGCGTCCACCGCCCTGCGGCTGATGCCGCTGGGCGACTCCATCACCTGGGGCGTCGGCAGCCCGTCGGGGAACGGCTACCGGGGCTTCCTGTGGAACCGGTTGGCGAACGACGGGCATGCCCTGGACTTCGTGGGATCGGGCCGCAACGGCACGATGTCAGACCCCGACAACGAAGGCCATTCCGGCTGGCACATCAGCGAGATAGCCGGCATCGCGGACTCCGTGCTGGCCCGGTACCGGCCCAACGTGATCACCCTGGAGATCGGCACCAATGATCTGAACGGCGGCTCCCAGGCCGAACCCGCCGCCGAACGGCTCCATGCACTCATCGACCAGATCACGGCCGACGCCCCTGACGCGACGGTCCTCGTCGGCAGCGTGATCGTCTCCACCAGCAGCATCGAGGAGGCCACCCGCCCCGCGTTCAACGCCGAACTGCCCGGCATCGTCCAGGCCGAGCAGGCTGCCGGCAAGCATGTACGCCTGGTGGACATGAGCGCTCTGACCACCGCGGACCTGTCCGACTCCTTGCATCCCAACGACAACGGCTTCGGCAAGATGGCCGACGCCTTCAACGCCGGGGTCCAGGCAGTGGACGCGGCGGGCTGGATCAAGCCGCCGGTCTCCGTGGGCGCTCCGGTTCACTCCGGGGTCGCGGGGAAGTGCCTGGACGTCAACGGCGGCAACAGCGCCAACGGAACCTCCGTGCAGATCTGGTCCTGCAACGGCGGCGACGCGCAGCTGTGGTCCGCGCGCTCGGACGGCACCTTGCGGGCGCTCGGGAGGTGCCTGGACGCCACGGGCGGTGGTACCGCCAACGGCACCAAGATCGAGATCTGGGACTGCAACGGCGGCGCCAACCAACAGTGGCAGGCCTACAACGGCGGTTACCGCAACCCCGTTTCCGGCCGCTGTCTCGACGACCCCGGTGCGTCTGCCACCGACGGTACGCAACTGGTCCTGTGGGACTGCAACGGCGGATCCAACCAGCAGTGGACCGCACTGCCGGTCACCTCCGCCCAGTGACCCGACCGGGGGTGCCGACGTCTGGATGGTGCCCCATCTCCCCCCACACACAAGGAGACTGATTCCTCATGTCCTGGCTCAACGAAGAGCCCCGTCTGCGCAAGGTGCTGGCCCTGGCCGCCGGACTGACAGCGGGCACCGCGCTGGCTCTCACCGGTCCGGCGACCCTCGCGGCCCATGCCGCCTCCGGCACGCTGGGCGCGGCAGCGGCCGAGAGCGGCCGCTATTTCGGTACGGCGGTGGCCGCCGGGAAGCTCGGTGACTCGACGTACTCCACGATTCTCGACCGGGAGTTCAACATGATCACCCCGGAGAACGAGATGAAATGGGACACCACCGAGCCCTCGCGCGGCAACTTCAACTTCGGGCCCGCCGACCAGATCGTCAACCACGCCACAGCCCACGGTCAGCGCATGCGCGGCCACACCCTGGTCTGGCACTCCCAACTCCCGTCCTGGGTGAGCTCCATCACCGACCCCAACACCCTGCGCAGTGTGATGGACAACCACATCACCCAGGAGATGTCGCCTTCAAGATCGAGCTGTGCGCGGCAGAGATCTGCGCCACCCTTCTGGC
>NZ_JBEYFC010000870.1:0-2310 GCF_040634175.1 Streptomyces sp. NPDC007162 | reverse complement strand
CGCCTTCAAGTTGCCGACCGAGGGGGCGGGCGCAGCCCTTGGAAGGCTGAACGTTTCACAGTTCCAGCAGGTCAGGCTGGATGAGGCGGAGGCACGGCCGGACCAGGGAAGCGTCGAGGTGGTCGGGCACGACGTCTGGCGGGACCCGGTCGCCGTGAAGGCCCGCATCGGCGTCCTCCCCGAAGGGCTCCGGCTCTTCGAGCGGCTCTCCGGACGCGAACTGCTCGGCTACTCGGGGCGGCTGCGCGGCCTGCCCGGCGCCGAGGTCGACAAGCGGGCCACCCAGCTCCTGGACGTGCTCGACCTCGCCGGCGCCCAGCACAAACTCGTCGTCGACTACTCGACCGGCATGCGCAAGAAGATCGGTCTAGCGGCCGCCCTCCTGCACAACCCCGAAGTGCTCTTCCTGGACGAGCCGTTCGAGGGCGTGGACCCGGTCTCCGCGCAGACCATCCGGGGCGTGCTGGAGCGCTTCACCGGCTCCGGGGCGACCGTCGTCTTCTCCTCCCACGTCATGGAACTCGTCGAGTCGCTGTGCGACTGGGTCGCGGTGCTGGCGGCGGGCCGGATCCGCGCGACGGGAACCCTCGCCGAGGTGCGCGGTGAACACCCCACCCTCCAGGCCGCGTTCCTCGAACTCGTCGGGGCGAGCGGCCGGGACACCGCTTCGGACCTGGACTGGCTGGGCGGCGGGGCCCGATGACGGACGTGACCTCCACCGTCGTACGGCTGAAGCTGTCGCTGCTGCGGAACGGACTGCGGCAGTCCGGTGGCCGACGGGCCGCGTTCGTCGCGTCGGCGGTCGTCGCGCTGCTGTTCGCGGTCCTGCAACTGCTGGGACTGGTCATGCTCCGCGGCCGGTCGCACGCGGACGCGGTCGCCGTGCTGGGGGCCGCGGTGCTGGCACTGGGCTGGGCGTTCATGCCGCTGTTCTTCCCGAGCGGCGACGAGACCCTGGACCCGACCCGGCTGGTGATGCTCCCGCTGCGGCCACGCCCGCTGGTACGGGCCCTGCTCGCCGCCTCCCTGGTGGGCATCGGACCACTGTTCACGCTGTTGCTGCTGGTGGGCTGTGCGGTGTCGGTGGCGCACGGGACGGCCGGGTACGGCGTCGCGGTCGTCGGCGTCGCCCTCGCGCTGCTGATCTGTGTGGCGCTCGCACGGGTGATCGCCGCCGCGAACGTACGGCTGCTCAGCAGCCGCAAGGGACGGGACCTGGCCGTCCTGAGCGGCCTGGTCATCGCGGTCGGGGCGCAGCTGGTCAACTTCGCGGCGCGGAGCCTGGGTTCGGCCGGGCTCGGGGAGCTCGCGCCGGTGTCCGACGTGGTGCGGTGGCTGCCGCCCGCGGCGGCGATCGGGGCGGTGCACTCGGCGAGCGCGGGGTCGTACGGCACGGCGGTGCTGCAACTCGCCCTGTCCGTCGCCGCGTTGGCACTGCTCGTCGGGGTGTGGGCGCGGACGCTGACCCGGCTGATGACCGCACCCGACGGTTCCACGCTCCAGGCCCCCGACCGGGCCGGCCGGGGCCGCGGGTCCGCGGGCGGCGGCCTGGGCACCCTGCTCCCGGCCGGACGCACCGGCACCGTCATGGCGCGCAGCCTGCGCTACGTCTGGCGCGACCCGAAGACCAAGGCGGCGTGGGTGACCTCGCTGGCCATCGGTGTGATCGTGCCCGTCTTCAACGCCGTGCAGGGCACCGGGTCGATCTACTTCGCGTGCTTCGCGGCCGGGATGCTCGGGATCCAGATGTACAACCAGTTCGGGCAGGACACCTCCGCGTTCTGGATGGTGGCCATGACCATCTCGTCCCCCCGCGACGCCTACGCCGAGCTGCGCGGCCGGGCCCTGGCCCTGCTGCTGATCACCCTGCCGTACGCGACGCTGGTGACCGTCCTGACCACGGCGGTGCTGGGCGACTGGCGCCGGCTGCCCGAGGTGCTCGGCCTCTCCTTCGCCCTGCTCGGCGCGATGCTGGCCACCGGCGCCTGGACCTCGGCCCGCTTCCCGTACTCCATCCCCCAGGAGGGCCACCGCAACGTCGCCGCGGGCCAGACCGGCCTGGCCTGGATCGCGATCTTCGGCGGCATGGTCTCGGCGGCCCTGCTCTGCGCCCCCGTCATCGCCCTGACCATCACGCTGAACGTGACCGCCGACGGCGACGCCTGGACCTGGCTCCTGCTACCGGTGGGCGCGGCCTACGGGGCGACGACCACCTGGGCGGGCCTACGCCTGGCAGCACCACGCACGGCGGCCCGTCTGCCGGAGATCCTGACAGCGGTGAGCAGAGGCTGACCACAGCGCGAGTGGGGC
>NZ_JBEYFC010000869.1:0-2331 GCF_040634175.1 Streptomyces sp. NPDC007162 | reverse complement strand
TCGGGCAGCAGCGGTTCGCCGCCACCGGCATAGGTCACCTGGGCGGCGAGCAGATCGACACCGGTGGCCTGTCGATCATCCGGGAGCGGGCGGCCGTCGGCTACCGGCACCTGGAGTACGAGAGGGCGACCGACCGCTACTCGCCGTACCGCAAGATGCTGGCCGCGCTGTGGCGGGAGAGCCCGGTGCCGTCCCTGCGGGAGGGCGAGTCCCTCGCGACGATGGCCGCCCTGCTCCACGTGGACCACGAGGGCGCCTCCTTCGCGGCCGCGCTGGTCGAGCGGAGCGGACTGGCCCCGAAGGACTGGCTGCGGGCGTACCTGCGGGCCTACCTCACCCCGCTGCTGCACAGCTTCTACGCCTACGACCTGGTGTACATGCCGCACGGCGAGAACGTCATCCTGGTGCTGAAGGACGGGGTGGTCCAGCGGGCGGTGTACAAGGACATCGCCGAGGAGATCGCGGTCATGGACCCGGACGCGGTGCTGCCGTCGGCCGTCGAACGGCTGCGCGTCGAGGTCCCCGACGACAGGAAACTGCTGTCGGTCTTCACGGACGTCTTCGACTGCTTCTTCCGCTTCCTCGCCGCGAACCTGGCGACCGAGGGCGTCCTGACGGAGGACGACTTCTGGCGGACGGTCGCCGAGGTCACCCGCGCGTACCAGGAGTCGGTGCCCGAACTCGCCGACAGGTTCGAGCGGTACGACATGTTCGCACCCGAGTTCGCGCTGTCCTGCCTCAACCGGCTCCAACTGCGCGACAACCGGCAGATGGTGGACCTGACGGACCCCTCGGGCGCCCTCCAACTGGTCGGAACCCTGAAGAATCCCGTCGCGGGGTTCTGAGCCGGGCGGGCGAGGACCTCCCGGGCCGGCCGGTGGAACAATCGGTCCGTGGTGGAGATCATCCAGAAGGAAGGCACGTGGGTCTTCGACGGGGGCGCCCTGCGGCTGACTCCCGGGCGGGACAGGGACGTCGGCGTGCTGCGTCAGGGACTGGGTGAACTCGTGGTCCCGCTCAAGGCGTTGGCGGGGATCTCGTTCGAGCAGGGGCGGCGGTCCGGGCGGCTGAGGCTGCGGCTGCGGGACGGCTCCGATCCGCTGACGTACGCCACCGGCGGCCGGCTCGCCGAGCCCCACGATCCCTACCGGCTGGCCGTCGGACCGGACCGGTACGGGGTCGCCGAGTACCTCACGGACGAGGTGCGTGACGCACTGCTGCTGGAGGGGGTGCCGGGCACGCCGGTGAGCGAGTACCTGCTGCCGGGGCCGCCGCTGCCGCTGTCGGTGTCCGCCGGGGACGGCACGGCGTCGTTCGACGGGGAGCGGGTGCGCCTGGAGTGGAACTGGAAGACGGAGGACGTCAAGGCCGCCGGGGGTCCGCGCACGCTCGCCCTGGCGGACGTCCTGGGCGTGGAGTGGCAGCCCTCCGCCGGGTTGGAGAACGGGCATCTGCGGTTCCGGGTGCGGGGTGCGCCGGTCCGGACGCGGGCCAGGTACGACCCGAACGCCGTGGAGCTGTGGGGGTTCAAGCGGGACCCCTTGACGGCACTGGTCGCGGCGGCGGTGCAGGCACGGCTGCCGCATCCGTCGGCGACCGCCGTACCGGACGTTCCGCGGCAGGCCCAGGCACCCGAAGCCGATCACGACGTGCTGCTGCGCCGGCTACGGGAGCTGGGCGAGCTGCACCGCGCGGGCGTCCTCACCGACGAGGAGTTCAGCACGGCCAAACAGGCGGTCCTCAGACAGCTCTGAGGACCGCCTGCTGTGGGGAACCTGCGACTACTTGGCCTTGCGCGCCACCGTGAAGTGGTCGATGCGGTCGCCGGTCTCGGCTATGCCCGACACCTTCAGCCTGGCGTACTGGCCGCGCGGGGCGGGCTCGACGTCCACCCGCAGGAACGAGTAGTTGAGGTAGCGCACCCGCGACCAGGTGACGGTCTCGTTGACCTTGCCGTCCTTGGTGTTGATGAAGGAGGCGACGGAGTCGACCTCGTTCAGGTGGCCCTCGTAGGAGTCCGGGGCGGTGAAGGCGTAGAGGCTGCGGCCGGCCGCGCCCGCGGTGACGTAGACGACGCCCTCGGTCTCGGGGTAGGCGGTCTCGCCGATCGGGAGCTTCTTGGTGACCGTGTTGCCCTTGATGACGTCGGTGCGCTCGTACTGGTGGTTGTGGCCGTTGATGACCAGGTCCACTGTGTACTTCTCGAACAGCGGCACCCACTCCTGGCGCACGCCCCCCTCCGAGGCGTGCGCCGTGGAGGTGCAGTAGGCGCAGTGGGCCCGGTCGAGGGGTGGGGCGTCACCATCGCCCCCACCACCGGCGTAGCGAACA
>NZ_JBEYFC010000868.1:0-2387 GCF_040634175.1 Streptomyces sp. NPDC007162 | reverse complement strand
AGGGCGCGCGGCGAGGGCCGGCCGAACAGCGGCTCTCCGTCGTGCCAGAGGGACAGGTTGAGGTGCAGACCGTTGATCGTGACCCGCGCGCAGGTGGTGTCCGCGGTCTGCTTGGCCAGATCGGCGAAGGACGTCGGGCAGCCGACCGAGTCCAGCACCGGCCTGGTGAAGAAGTCGATGAGACCCTTGTAGGAGAAGGCCGCGGCGATCGTGACGACCAGGATGGCAAGGACGGCCTTGGCGAGCCGGTTACGGAGTTCACGAAAGTGCTCCGCGAGCGGCATGCGCCCCCCGGGATCCTTCTGCTTGTTACGGACCGACTGGGGCACGCCACGTCCTCATCTCGTGCGGCAGACCGGGGACTACCGGCTCTGCGTCAGTACTTGGTCGCCTCCGTCACTCCGTGGGGCGCTAAGTCGCCACGGCGCCGATTGCGGCCGGAAGCGCGTCCGGGAGGCAGTTGGCCCAGGTCGGCAGGCCTCTGGCAGCGTCTCGTGCGGGGATGGACCAGGCACGGGCAGGACCGGGGTCACTCTCGGAGGCCGGTCGTGCTGTCCGTGGGCGCGGTGCGGGCGGTGGCGGTGTCCCCGGGAGCGCCCGAGGTCGTCCGCGGTTCCGGTGCAGACTCGGGCTCGGGGCGTGGCTCGTTCGAGGCGCCGTCGTCCTTCAGGGCCTCGGTCTCGCTCTTGAGGATCCGCATGGACTTGCCGAGTGCCCGGGCCGTGTCAGGGAGTTTCTTCGAACCGAAGATCAGAACCACCACGGCGACCAGGATCAGCACATGCCAGGGCTCCAGCGCATTGCGGAACATGGTCAGACCATCCCTTCGTACATGTCGGCCTTCATGCCTGCCGCGGGGGCGTGCCGGGTGTGGATGTCCTTGCGGGTCATGAGTCCTTCTCCTTGTCGGATCCGGTCTGTTCAGGTTCTGGGACGCCCGGCGGCCGTCCAGGCGGCGTACTCCTGGCGGACGTAGAGGCGGTGGCTGGGGGCGAGGGTGATCGCGTCGGGGTGATGCGGGCCGACCACCAGGTCGGGATGGCGACGGTCGTACAGGACGAGTTGCTCGGCGGTTTCTGCGGCGGCTGCGACCGGGCCGGGGCCGGGGTCATCGAGGGCCATCCGGTCCATGAGGGCGGCCCGTCGTAGCAGCCAGGCGCGTTCGGCTGCCGTCGCATCGACCGGGTGGCCGGTGACCGGCCCGGCCTGGCGGCCGTCGCGTTCGGCCCCGAGAGCGAGTATTCGGTGCATCTCGCGGCGCAGGTCCGGCGCATTCGCGTACGCCTCGTGCGGGGGCGAGGCGCCGATGCCTTCGCCGCTGTTCGGGGTGACGTCCATGCTCACACCTCCGCCGGTGCGGCCGGCGCCGCGGCGTTGACACAGCACCGTGTCGTGGTCGTGGTCGTCGTGATCAAGGGCCGAGGGGTGTGCCGGGGACCGCATGGACACCTGAGCCGGTCCGGGGCAGTCGTCGACGGGGCACGGCTTGTGGGTCGCGAGGGCGGCTTGTGGGTCGCGAGGGCCCACGCGGCGGGGCCGTCGGGCGCCTCGGCGCCGCGGCCGCCGCGCGGAACGCCCGGCCTGGTCATGGCGAGCACCGCAGGCAGGCGCGGACTTCGCGGCCACCGTGTGTCTGGTGGACCTCGGTCGACTGGGCGAGGTACTGGACGATGCCGGTGCCGCGGCCATGTTCGTCGGGGGCGATGTCGGCACGGTGGCGGTCCACTTCCATGCCGGAGTCAGTGACCACGATGTGCAGAGTGCCGTCGTCGAGGACAAGCAGCAGGGTCATGCGCTCGCGGCCGTACCGGGCAGCGTTGGCGGCGAGTTCGTCGACGATGAGAACGGCGGACTCCCGCTCGCTCACGGGCACGCTCCAGGTCTCCAGCAGATCGGCCGCGAAGTGACGAGCGGCGGAGACATGTGCCTCCTGCGCAGGCAGGGTGAGGAGCGCCTCGTGGCTGCAGGGCCGGCCGAGCAGTGAACTCGGGCTGGGGAAATCGGTCACAAACATGGCTTCTGGCTCTTCTGTGGATGTGGGGAGAGCGGAACGGGGGTGACCTCCAACAACTTTGAGGCTGTCGGTAGGCCCGGATCCTGAAGCGGCGCGCTCATTCAGTTCCACGGGCGACACATGCCGATCGGTTCGAGCTGTTCACACCTTTGGCCCGACTTCTTGCGGGTGAGGTCCATGCCGGCGGCCAGGCTGAGCTCGCTCGCCTCTGCCAGGGCTCGATGCCGCACTCGGCCGGACCCGACACCGGCGGCTCGTTCCCTCGCCCGTGGTCTTCCGGACGGCCCCGCGGGAACGTCCAGGGCGGTCAACCGACCACCCGGAGAGGGAGAGCCCGCCCCGGCCGCGTCCTCACCCATCAAGTCGGCTGAGG
>NZ_JBEYFC010000867.1:0-2389 GCF_040634175.1 Streptomyces sp. NPDC007162 | reverse complement strand
GTCCTGACCGTGCTGGGCCCGCAGCACTTCACCCTGTCCATCGCAGGCGACGAGGTCTCGCGCACCAAGCCCTACCCGGACCCCTACCTCCTCGCCGCCGCGGGCCTCGGGGTGGATCCGGCCCGGTGCGCGGTCGTCGAGGACACCGCGACCGGTGTCGCCGCCGCCGAGGCCGCAGGCTGCCAGGTGGTCGCCGTACCGTCCGTCGCACCGATCACCCCCGCCGAACGACGCACCGTGGTCACCTCCCTGGAAGAGGTCGACCTGGCATTTCTGCACGGGCTGATGACGCAAATGCCCTAGCCGTTCACCCAGCGTGCAAAGACCATTGCGGAAATCTCCGCAGGGGTCACTCAACGGAATTCGCAACTGTTCGACCGGCTGAATTCCGATACCCGACCGCCCCGTTTCATGTGTGACGTTCCCCACGTGCGCGAGGCTCGACAACGTTGCCGACGTGTGCCGTCCACCCCCGAACGGGGGGAAACCCGGTGACCTTGTGTCCCGATTGGGGAGACGCTGCACTAATCCTGCCGCTGTCGGGTTTTCGGTCTGTCCGCGCCCGGTTCCACTGCGTGATGACGTCTCAACTCACGCTCCTGCCAACCGCCCTGCAGGCGCCGACTAATCTCGTCGCGAGAACATCGCCGCTATCCCCGTGATCTTGCGTCGACACCCCATGGATGCCGGATACACGGACACGAACAGCTCTGGAGAACTTCGAGCATGAACCGCAAGACTTTGGTGCTGCCGGCCGTGGTCGGTCTGCTCACTCCGGTTCTCGCCGCGTGCGGGGGATCCGGCAGTGGGAGCAATAGTGGCGACGCGATCGTCGTCGGCACCACGGACAGGTTCACCGCCACGAAGGACGCCCCGGCGCCCCTGGACCCCGCCTACTCCTACGACGTCGGCGGCTGGAACATCCTGCGGCAGACCGTGCAGACCCTCATGTCCCAGCCCAAGGGCGAGGGCGACCCGGTCGCCGACGCCGCCGAGAGCTGCTCCTTCACCGACAGCCAGAGCGAGCGCTACGCCTGCAAGCTGCGCGAGGGCCTGAAGTTCTCCGACGGCAGCTCCGTCACCGCCGCGGACGTCAAGTGGTCCATCGAACGGGCCCTGCGCATCAAGGCCGTCGGTGGTCCCTACGGACTGCTCACCAACATCGACACGATCGAGACCGAGGGCGACCGCGGCATCGTCTTCCACCTCAAGTCGGCCGACGCCACCTTCCCGTACAAGCTGTCCACCCCGGTCGCGGGCATCGTGAACCCGAAGGACTACGACAAGAACAAGCTCCGCGACGGCTTCGACATCGACGGCTCCGGCCCGTACACCTTCAAGGCCGACGTCAAGGACGACGCGATCGTCTCCGCCACCTTCACCAAGAACCCCAACTACAAGGGCAGCGTGAAGGTCAACAACGAGCAGGTCGTCCTGCGCTCCTACGACGACGCCGACGCCATGGGCAAGGCGATCGACAAGGGCGACATCGACGTCATGACCCGCACCATGTCGCCCGCGCAGATCGACAAGCTCGACGCCGGTGACGACTCCAACGTCGACCTCGTCGAGATGCCCGGCCTGGAAATCCGCTACCTCGGCTTCAACACCGACGCCCCCACGGTCAAGTCCAAGGCCGTCCGCGAGGCCATGGCCCAGCTCATCGACCGCGCCTCCCTGGTCGCCAAGGTCTACGGCTCCCAGGCCGAACCGCTGTACTCGCTGGTCCCGGCCTCCGTGACCGGGCACTCGAACTCGTTCTTCAACAAGTACGGCGACCCGAGCGTCTCGAAGGCCAAGGCCCTGCTGGCCGCCGCGAACATCACCACCCCGGTGAAGCTCACCCTGCACTACACGACCGACCACTACGGCTCGGCCACCAAGCAGGAGTTCGAGGTCCTCCAGAAGCAGCTCAACGACAGCGGCCTGTTCGACGTCAGCATCCAGGGCACCCTCTGGAAGACGTACCAGGTCGCCGAGCGCAAGGGCGAGTACGACGTCTACGGCATGGGTTGGTTCCCCGACTTCCCGGACGCCGACAACTTCCTGGCGCCGTTCCTCGACAAGGACAACTTCCTCCAGTCGCCGTACGTCAACAACAAGATCATCAAGACGCTGCTCCCCGAGTCCCGCCGCGAGGCCGACCGGGCCAGCGCCTCCGGCAGCCTGACCCAGATCCAGGACGCCGTCGCCGACGACGTCCCGCTGCTCCCGCTGTGGCAGGGCAAGCAGTACGTCGCCGCCCGCGACGACATCACGGGCGTCGCCTACACCCTCAACTCCTCCGCCAGCCTCCAGCTGTGGGAGCTCGGCCGCGGCTCCAGCAGCTGACACCGGGTCCGGTACGACGCGAAGGGCGCCCCTCTCCACCCGGAGAGGGGCGCCCGTG
>NZ_JBEYFC010000866.1:0-2398 GCF_040634175.1 Streptomyces sp. NPDC007162 | reverse complement strand
GGAGCGTCCGGCGCCGTGGCGCCGGACGCAGCGGTGAGTGCCGCGGCCTGGAGCGGACCTCAGTGATCGCTTCCTTCCTGTGAGGCCGTCCCCTGCCCGGCCGCCGTGGCCTGCCCTTCGAGTTCCCGCCTGGCGGCAAGTGCCCTCGCCAGCACCTTGTCCCGGTAGGGATTCGCCGCACCAAGGGCCGATGCCACCGCCACCGCCTCGTCCAGGAGCGCCAGCCGCCGCTCGGGCAGTTCCCGCACCAGCGGCGACATGCCGGCCTCGACCAGAACGTACGCCAGCTTCGACCCGTACACCTCCGGCTCGACCTGCGTCAGCAGGCGGTAGATGCGCAACCCCTCGGTGCCGCGCACCACTCGCCGGTTGGCACTGAGCAGCTGGACCCTCGCCCGTACGACCATGTCCTGATCCACCGATCCCCCTCCGTTCCCCCCACCCCCACCTGCACCCGTCCCACGACGAGACAGCACGACGAACGCGTCGGCACCCGGGAACGGATGCCGACACGGACGTCGGAGAGCGGATGACGACGAGTCTGCGGGCAGGCCACCACCCCGGACAAGCCTGGACGGACGTGTGCTCAGTCCTACCGCGCACCACGTCCGAACAGGCATGATGGACCTGACACTCACGCAACCGGGATGACCGTCGGTCAGCGGTCCCGGGCCAGGGCGTACAGCTCGCCCGGCGGCCTTCCCTCCATCGCCACGAGATCGTCGAAGGAACCCTGTTCCCGGACCGCGCCTCGGTCGAGGGCGATGACCCGATCGGCCACGCGTACGTTGTCCAACCGGTGTGTGACCACCACAGTGATCCGGCCCGGGGCCATGGCCCGCAGTTCCCGGAAGATCCGGTGCTCGCCGCGGGCGTCCATCTCGCTGGTCGGCTCGTCCAGGACGAGCACGGCCGGCTGCCGGCACATCGCCCGCGCGCACGCCGAGCGCTGCCACTGGCCGCCGGACAGTTCGTGGCCGCCCCACAGCGACCGGGCGAGCAGCGTCTCCGACTGGTCGGGCAGCTCGCGCAGTGCCTCGGCCCTGCCGACCCGCTCCGCCGCGTCCCGGATCCGCTCGTCGCCGTGCTCCCGGGGCCCAGTGTGATGTTCTCCCGGGCGGCGAGCGGCCAGTGCCCGTTCTTCTGCGGGACCAGGCCCACGTGCCGCCGCACCGTCTCTGCGTCGGCACCGGCCAGATCGGTGTCGTCCATCCGGATGAGCGTGGACTTCCCGGCGCCGTTCTCCCCGACGAGGGCTTACCCCGAAGCGCTTACGCGGAGTGTCAGCCGCTGTGCCGGCGGCGTAAGTCGCTCACGGTCGCGCCGAATTCGCGTTTCAGAGCTCTGCCCAGGTGTTTCACGTCGTGCACTCCCCACTTGGCCGCGATCGCGGCCGTGGAGGTGCCGGAGCAGGCCGGGGCCACGAGGTCGAGACGGATCCGCAGCAGGCGTTCATGCCGGACCCAGGCGGCGAACGTCAGGTCGCTGCCTTTGAAGAGGGAGTGGAGGTGACGGACGGAGATGCGGTGCAGGCGCGCGACGCGCTCCGCGCTGAGATGGGGATCGCTCAGGTGGGCCAGCACGTAGGCCCGGATGCGGTCGGCGAGGCAACTGGTGACAGAGCTCCGCTCGGGACTCGTGTCCGCGAACGCTGCGAGCAGGAGCGCGGTGAGAGCGTCGGCCAGATGCGCACGAGCCGCATCGTCCTGGACGACGCCGGCCTCGGCTGTGGACAGTGCGTGACCGAGGAGCCCACCGATCCCGTCCTGCACCGCGACGGGGCGTGCGGTGTGCTTGCTGATGGAGTCCACGTGCCTGCCGAGACTTGCACGCGGTATGCACAGCACGGTCATGTCAATCGGGCCCGCACCGACGAGCCGGTAGGGCCTGGTGTTGTCGCAGGCGAACAACTGGCCCGGCTTGACGGTCGCGACCCGGTCGTCCTGGACCGCGGTGAGCGGACCGTGGTGCTGGAGGTTGAAGTGCATCCACTCCACATCGCTCGAGGTGATGCTCCGATCGTCCCGAGTCACCGTCGCGGCAGTGGCGTTGATGTGAGCAATGACCACGGGCCCCATGACCGCGTGGTTGACCACCGCTTCGAAACCCGGAGGGCCCGCGTCGCCGACCCGAAGTGGTGCGAACAAGGCTGAGGCGACCGTCTCGAACGCCTCCGTACCTCGTACGCGGAATCCTCCACAGTCTGTCATGACGATCTGCCTCCTTGGCTGTCCAGCTTGAACGGGCGCTGCGTCATGGGGTGCGCTGTGCACGAACTGGGGGGCCTCGGTGCACGTATTGGTGCCTGTGCCGCCTGCTCCGTGGGGTTGGGTGCAGCGTCGCGCTCTCGCCCCTCTCCGTCCCCGTGGAAGCCGTAGGCGTACGCACCGACTGCCTT
>NZ_JBEYFC010000865.1:0-2399 GCF_040634175.1 Streptomyces sp. NPDC007162 | reverse complement strand
CGCGTAGTCGTCCTTCACCTTCATGGACAGCGGCCAGTAGTGCGGCGGCGTCCAGAAGAACATGACGAGGAACAGGATGATCGGCGCCCACGACATGGAGTCCGTGACGGCCGACCAGCCGATCAGCACCGGCAGACAGCCCGCGATACCGCCCCAGACGATGTTCTGCGAAGTACGGCGCTTGAGGATCATCGTGTAGACGACGACGTAGAAGAGGAGCGCTCCGAGTGACAGCCAGGCGCTCAGCCAGTTGACGGTGAAACCGAACAACAGCGTGGAGACGACCGCCAGGGTGATGCCGAAGGCGAGGCACTCGCGCGGGCTGACCATGCCGGTCACCAGGGGCCGCTGCGAGGTGCGGTCCATCAGCGCGTCGATGTCCCGGTCGATGTACATGTTCAGCGCGTTCGCGCCGCCCGCGGAGAGATAACCGCCCACGCAGGTGAGCAGCACCAGCGTCAGGTCGGGCACGCCCTGCTGGGCCAGGAACATCACCGGAACGGTGGTGATGAGCAGCAGCTCGATGATCCGCGGCTTGGTCAGCGCCACGAAAGCTTTGACACGGGCCCCGAACGGCCGGTGACTCGGGCTCTCGCTCGCACCGAGTACCCCCGCTGGACGGGATTCGACGGCCGTCACGCACACCCCTGACAGAGACTCCCAGCGAGCCCGCCGTGTGAACTGACGGTAAAGGCTCGCGCGTACCACGCCACTTTAGACGTTGCCCATACCCCGATCTTCGCGGGGGTGGGGTCGTGTTGGCGGGGGACTCGACAGAGGGGTGGGGTGGCTCGATTGAGCAGTCAGATGAGCGGCTCCGTATTCATGTGCCGAATGCCTTCCCGGCCAGTCGGGAGGCGGATCCCCGCGACGCCCGGCAGTCTGTAAACACTCGAAAAAATGCACGTCCTTACGGGGGTAGGCTCGACAGCGGCCGGTGGGCACCCGGTACACCGGCAGCCGGTGTGGGCGTGTGCCCGTGGACCGGTAACCGAACATGTGGAGAGGAGCCCTGACCCAGGGTGAGCACCAAGCCGACCACCACAGACCTCGACTGGACCGAGTTGGACCAGCGGGCCGTAGACACCGCCCGCGTCCTGGCCGCCGACGCCGTACAGAAGGTCGGCAACGGCCATCCGGGTACGGCGATGAGCCTGGCGCCGGCCGCGTACACCCTCTTCCAGAAGGTGATGCGGCACGACCCGTCCGACCCCGACTGGGTGGGCCGCGACCGCTTCGTGCTGTCCGCCGGTCACTCGTCGCTGACCCTCTACACGCAGCTGTACCTGGCCGGCTTCGGCCTGGAGCTGGAAGACCTCGAAGCCTTCCGCACCTGGGGCTCCAAGACCCCGGGCCACCCGGAGTACGGCCACACCCGCGGCGTCGAGACCACCACGGGACCGCTGGGCCAGGGCGTCGCCAACGCGGTGGGCATGGCCATGGCCGCCCGCTACGAGCGCGGCCTGTTCGACCCCGAGGCGCCGCAGGGCGAGTCGCCTTTCGACCACTACATCTTCTGCATCGCCGGTGACGGCTGCCTCCAGGAGGGCATCTCCGCCGAGGCGTCCTCGATGGCCGGCCACCAGAAGCTCGGCAACCTGATCCTGCTGTGGGACGACAACCACATCTCGATCGAGGGCGACACCGAGACCGCCGTCTCCGAGGACACCGTCAAGCGGTACGAGGCGTACGGCTGGCACGTGCAGCGCATCGCCCCGAAGCCGGACGGCGACCTGGACCCGCACGCCATCTACAACGCGATCGAGGCCGCCAAGGCGGTCACGGACCGGCCGTCGTTCATCGCGATGCGCTCGATCATCGCCTGGCCCGCCCCGAACGCGCAGAACACCGAGGCCGCCCACGGCTCGGCGCTCGGCGCGGACGAGGTCGCGGCCACCAAGCGCGTCCTCGGCTTCGACCCGGAGAAGTCCTTCGACGTCGCCGACGAGGTCATCGCCCACACCCGCAGGGCCGGCGAGCGCGGTGCCGCCGCCAGGGCCGAGTGGGAGAAGTCCTTCCAGCTGTGGCGTGACAACAACGCCGAGCGTGCCGCCGACTTCGACCGGATCGCCGCGGGCGAGCTGCCCACCGGCTGGGAGGAGAAGGTCCCGGTCTTCGAGCCCGGCAAGGGCGTCGCCACCCGCGCGGCCTCCGGCAAGGTGCTCCAGGCGCTCGGCGCGGTGATCCCGGAGCTGTGGGGCGGTTCCGCCGACCTCGCCGGGTCGAACAACACGACCATCGACAAGAACAGCTCGTTCCTGCCGGCCGGCAACCCGCTGCCGGAGGCGGACCCCTACGGCCGCACCATCCACTTCGGCATCCGCGAGCACTCGATGGGCGCGGAGCTGAACGGCATCACCCTGCACGGCAACACCCGTGCCTACGGCGGTACGTTCCTC
>NZ_JBEYFC010000864.1:0-2405 GCF_040634175.1 Streptomyces sp. NPDC007162 | reverse complement strand
CGCTACCAGCCGGCGGGCGCGACCGTCGAGGTGGGCGGCGACTGGTTCGACGTGATCCCGCTGGAGGGCGGCCGCACGGCGCTCGTGGTGGGGGACGTGATGGGCAGCGGCATCAACGCGGCCGCGACCATGGGCCGGCTGCGCACCGCGACCACCACCCTGGCCTCGCTCGGCCTGGATCCGGCGGTGCTCCTGGAGCAGCTGGACAAGACCACCTCGGGCCTGGACCACTCCATCGCGACCTGCGTGTACGCCGTGCACGACCCGCGGCGGCGGCAGGTCCGCATCGCCAACGCCGGGCATCTGCCCCCGGTCCGGGTCCGCCCCGGCCGGCCGCCGGAACTGCTGGACCTGCCCACCGGGGTCCCGCTGGGCGTGGGCGGGATCCCCTTCGCCGCCACCACCGTGGACTTCGAGCCCGGCGACGAGCTGGTGCTCTACACCGACGGTCTGGTGGAGACCCGCAGCCATTCGCTGGACGAGCGGCTGGACGCGCTGCTGGCCCTGCTGGACGATCCCGGGCGGCCGCTGGAGGACGCCTGCGACCTGCTGCTGCGGGAGCTGCACCACCCGGACAACCACGACGACGTGGCGCTCCTCATCGCGCGGGCGCAGGAACTGCCGTAGTCGTTGCCGTGGCCTTCGTCGTGGGGGCACTGGCCCTCGGCGGCACGGCGGCGTCCGCCGCAGGCTCCGGCACCTCGCCCGCGGCCGCCGGCACACCGGCACCGTCCCCGTCGGCGCCGGACGGGCACGGTCCCGGACACGGCTGGTTCGGCATGGCCGTGATGGGCGTGCACGCCGAGTCGACCGTCAAGGACCCGGACGCCGGCAGGTACGTGGTGCGGGTCTGGCAGCGGGGCACCGTCGAGACGGTGGCGGGCGACCAGGTGACGGTGAAGAGCGAGGACGGCACGTCCTGGACGTGGAGCGTCGGCTCGGACGTCAAGGTGCGCGGGAACGACAGCTCGCTCAAGAAGGGCACGACGGCGTTCCTGGTGGGCACCCGCGGGAACGACGGCAAGCTGACCGCTTCGGCCGCGTTCTCGGGCGACTTCGTCAGTGGGCGCCCGGGCGGCATGCGCGACCACGGCGGCCCCTGGCAGCGTCCCGGCGACCGCTCACCCTCACCGAACCCCCCGGGAAGCGGCGCGACGACCTAGTGCCGCGGCACCCCACGAAATTGTTGGGCGGCTGGGGATGTTGGTCGCGTCATGACTCAAGGACCAGCGCCTCGCCCACTGTCCGACGAAGCTCTCTCCAATCTGCTCGGCAAGCAGCAGTTCGGCACGCTCGCCACTGTCAAGCGCAGTGGCCATCCGCACCTGACCACCATGCTGTACAGCTGGGACTCCGTGGCCCGCATCGTGCGGTTCTCAACGACGGTCGACCGCACCAAGGTCGGACACCTGCGACGCGATCCGCGTGCCTCACTGCATGTGCAGGGCGGCGACGTGTGGTCGTTCGCCGTCGCCGAAGGCGAGGCCGAGGTCTCGGAGATCACGAGGGTTCCTGGCGATGCGATTGGTCGGGAACTGCTCGGAATGATCCCGCAGGCCGCGAAGCCGGAGAATGAAGACGCGTTTCTGGAGCAGTTGGTTGCCGAGCGCCGAGTGGTCATCCGGTTGAAGGTGGACCGGATGTACGGAACAGCACTCGACATCAACGGCTAGGACGAATCGGGTCGGTGCTGGTCATAGCCACTCGTTGATGCCTGCGCAGGTAGGCGCGGTTCGCGCGCGAGCCGTAGACCCGGTCGGCACGAACCTTGTCCGGCCGGGAGCGTGGTCGGCCCGGCCCGATTCGGGGCATGCGGATGGCGTCCAGGACCGGTGAACTGGGGGCTGTCGTGCCGCTGGCCGACGGTGACGAGCAGGGACAACGGTTTCTGTCCCTGCTCGACCGCCAGGTGCAGCTTGGTGGTCAGTCCGCCGCGTGAGCGTCCGAGGCCGTGGTCGTCGGGCTCTACATCGACGCCGCCGGGAGGCTCCTTCTGCAGATCCCCTGCGATCGTGGAGTCCACGCTCACATCCCAGGTGATCAGGTCCTTCGCGTCGGCTTCGGCCTGCAGTTGCTCCAGGATGCGCTTCCAGGTGCCGTTGCGCTGCCAGCGCCGGAACAGGTCGTAGACCCGGTCCCGCGGTCCATACCGCTCGGGCACGTCCCGCCATGGTGCCCCGGTCCTGGTCCGCCACCTTATGCCGTCGAGCAGCCGCCGACGCGTCCAGGTCCGCGGACGGCCCGGCTTCTTACCGACAGGCAACAAGGGTTCCAAGCGGGCCCACTGGCCGTTCGTCAGCTCACCACGCCCCACAGACGGTGATCATCTACGAACTTGATCCACTTTCGCGACAGGCCCTAGTCTTCTGAGTCAGGAATTCTGTTCAGATGTATAGGCTTGCTCC
>NZ_JBEYFC010000863.1:0-2425 GCF_040634175.1 Streptomyces sp. NPDC007162 | reverse complement strand
GTCGCCGACGCCGTACGTCGACCAGCCGAGCGCCAGCTCCGAGAGGTCGCCGGTGCCGAGGACGATGCCGCCGCGCTGGTTGGCCAGCCGGAACAGGTAGTCGGTGCGCAGCCCGGCCTGGACGTTCTCGAAGGTGACGTCGTACACCGGCTCACCGGCCGCGAACGGGTGGCCCATCTCCTGGAGCATCAGCCGCGCGGTCGGCGTGATGTCCAGCTCGGCCGCGGTCACGCCGAGCGATTCCATCAGCCGGTGCGCGTTGCCCTTGGTGTGCTCGCCGGTGGCGAAGCCGGGCAGCGTGAAGGCCAGGATGTCGCTGCGCGGGCGGCCGGCGCGGTCCATGGCCCGGGCGGCCACGATCAGCGCGTGGGTGGAGTCGAGACCGCCGGAGACACCGATGACGATCTTCGGGCCGCCGATCGCCGCGAGCCGCTGCTGGAGCGCCGCGACCTGGATGTTGTACGCCTCGTAGCAGTCCAGGGCGAGCCGTTCGGGGTCGGCCGGCACGAACGGGAAGCGTTCCACCCGGCGGCGCAGGCCCAGATCGGCCGCCGGTGGGTCGAGCCGGAAGGAGACGGTCCGGAAGTCGCCGGTGCGCGCCGCGTGGGTACGCCGGTTGTCGTCGAAGGAGCCCATCCGGGCCCGCTCCTGGCGCAGCAGGTCCAGGTCGACGTCGGCCACCGCGTACTGGTCGTCGAGCGGGAACCGGTCCGTCTCCGCCAGCAGCCGACCGTTCTCGTAGATCATGGTCTGGCCGTCCCAGGACAGGTCCGTGGACGACTCGCCGAGACCGGCCGCCGCGTAGACGTACGCGGCGAGGCAGCGCTGCGAAGCCGAGCGGCACAGCAGCTTCCGGTCCTCCGCCCGGCCGACCGTGATCGGGCTGCCCGACAGGTTGACCAGTACGTTCGCCCCGGCCAGTGCCGCCTCCGCGCTCGGCGGCACCGGCACCCACATGTCCTCGCAGACCTCGGCGTGCACCACGAGACCGGGTACGTCGGACGCCTCGAAGAGCAGGTCCACACCGAACGGCACGCTCTCCCCGCCGATCCGGATCGTGCCGCCCCGTTCGTCGTCACCCGCGGCGATCTGCCGCCGCTCGTAGAACTCCCGGTAGTTCGGCGGGTACGACTTGGGCGCGATCCCGAGGATCCGGCCGCGGTGCACCACCACCGCGCAGTTGTAGATCCGGTTGCGGTGGCGCAGCGGGGCGCCGACGACGAGCACCGGCAGCAGTTCCGCGGAACCGGCGGCCACCGTCGCGAGAGCCTCCTCGACCTGGTCGAGCACCGCGTCCTGGAGCAGCAGGTCCTCGATCGAGTAGCCGGTCAGGCCGAGTTCCGGGAAGACCGCCACCGCGACCCCGTCCTCGGCGCAGCGCCGTGCCTGGCGCAGGACCGCTTCGGCGTTGGCGCGCGGGTCGGCGATGACGGTGTGGCCCGTGCACGCTGCCACGCGCGCGAAACCGTGCTCGTAGATCGACCAGAAGTTCAACGGGCTTCCTCGGGAGAGACGGACGGAGAGCGATGCCGGACACGGGTACCCGCTCCGACGGCTTTCCCGCTCCCAGCAGCATAGATCGCCCGATGATCCGTGCTGGTCCGGAGGGTCACAGGGGCGTGGTGTCCAGCAGGTCGGCGGCCATCCGGCGGGCCGGGGCCTCGGTGTCGGCCGCCACTTGGTGGAACGTCGCCTCCGCCGCGTGGGCCGGCCAGTCGGCGGGCAGGTGCCGGGCGGGCAGCCGGGGATCGGTGCGGATGATGTCCAGCCACTCGCTGACCAGCCGCAGCCGGGTGACGACGGCGTCGTCGTCGGGGCCGGGCCGCCAGGCCTCCCACCGGGCGCGGAAGTCCTCGTAGCGGGCCGCGATCGACTCCAGGTCCCAGGTGTCGCGGATCATCACGTCGATGTCCGTCGCCTCGTCGGCCAGCGCGTGGAAGATCTTCACGTGTGCGGAGAGCCCGAGTTCCGCGACCACGGCGGAGACGTCGACCCGGCCCGGCGCGATCCACAGCCCGCTGTAGAGCGGCCCGAAGCCGGACCAGCCGAGCTGCGAGCGCAGGTCGTGGCGCTGGCGCTGCCAGGACTCCGGCAGCGAGAAGCCCAGCAGGGTCCAGGAGCCGTCCCAGTCGTCGTTGACGGCGCCCGTCTCCCAGATGCGCCGGCGGCCGTCGTGCAGGATCTGTGCCGCGAGGGGCGTCAGGCCGAAGTACATCCTGCGGCCCTGCCGTTGCCGTCGCAGCAGGTCGCGGTTGACCATGCGGGTGAGCGTGGAGCGTACGGCCTGCTCGCCGACGCCCGCCCGGCCGAGGACCGTGATGATGCTGCCCGAGTAGACGCCCAGCGGACCCTGCTCCAGTACGTGGTTGCCGAAGAAGGCGAGCAGAAGCGACTGCGGGCGGGGCTGCGGGGAGTCCAGGGGTTC
>NZ_JBEYFC010000862.1:0-2432 GCF_040634175.1 Streptomyces sp. NPDC007162 | reverse complement strand
TTCTAGCCCGACGTCCACGTCGCACGCCCCGCGCCCGGACGGCGCACCGGAACCCCCTGTACCCTCCCCACATGACCCTCGTGACCGGCCCCTTGGACCTCCCCGCGCACGTGGACGAGGCCCTCGCAGTCCAAGCCGTCGCCTTCGGCCTGGGCCCCGACGAGGTAGCGGTCCGCCGCCAGATCGTCCTGCGCCACATGCAGTACCCCGGGGCGAGGGCGCTCGGCGCGACGGACGAAGGCCGCCTCGTCGGCTTCGTGTACGGCATGCCCAACTCCCGCACCCACTGGTGGTCCACCGTCGTGGAGCCCTACCTCCGGGCCCAGGGCCACGCCGACTGGCTCGACGACTCCTTCGTCATCACCGAGCTGCACGTCCACCCGCACCACCAGAACCGCGGCATCGGCCGCCGCCTGATCACGATGATCACCGACGGCGCCGCCGAACCCCGCTCGATCCTCTCCGCGATCGACAGCGACAGCCCGGCCCGCGGCCTCTACCACTCCCTCGGCTATGTCGACCTCGCCCGCCAGGTGCACTTCCCGAGCGCCGCCAAGCCGTACGCCGTGATGGGCGCCCCGCTGCCGCTGCGCCGCCGCTGAGCCGATCGCCGTTAACGGATTTCCACCGGCACAGCAGGCCCGGCTAACCTCCTAGCCATCAACCTTTCCCGGCAGGAGTACGAGAACCATGGCGAACGCACCGGTCCAACGCATGTCCCACCTGCTGGCGAAGACGCTGCGTGACGACCCGGCGGACGCCGAGGTCCTCAGCCACAAGCTCCTCGTCCGCGCCGGGTACGTCCGCCGGACGGCCGCCGGTATCTGGTCGTGGCTGCCGCTCGGCCTGAAGGTGCTGTCCAACATCGAGCGCATCGTCCGCGAGGAGATGGACGCGATCGGCGCCCAGGAGGTGCTGCTGCCGGCCCTCCTGCCCCGGGAGCCGTACGAGGCGACCGGCCGCTGGGACGAGTACGGCGCCGAGCTGTTCCGCCTCCAGGACCGCAGGGGCGGCGACTACCTGCTCGGCCCGACCCACGAGGAGATCTTCACCCTGCTGGTGAAGGACCAGGCGTCCTCGTACAAGGACCTGCCGGTCATCCTCTACCAGATCCAGAGCAAGTACCGGGACGAGGCCCGTCCGCGGGCCGGCATCCTGCGCGGCCGCGAGTTCCTGATGAAGGACTCCTACTCCTTCGACCTGGACGACGAGGGCCTGGGCACGTCGTACGCCCTGCACCGCCAGGCCTACCAGCGGATCTTCGAGCGCCTCGGTCTCGACTACCGGATCGTCGCCGCCACCGCGGGCGCCATGGGCGGCTCGAAGTCGGAGGAGTTCCTGGCGCCGGCCGAGGCCGGCGAGGACACCTTCGCCGACTGCCCCCACTGCGACTTCGCGGCGAACACCGAGGCGATCTCGTACACGCTGAAGCCGGTCGACGCCGCCGAGGTGCCCGCGCTGGAGGAGATCCCCACCCCGGACACGCCGACCATCGAGACCCTCGCCGCGTACCTCGGCGTCCAGGCCTCCGACACCCTGAAGAACCTCCTGGTGAAGGTCGACGGCGAGATCGTGGCCATCGGTGTGCCGGGAGACCGGGAGGTCGACATGGGCAAGGTCGAGGAGCACTTCGCCCCGGCCGCCGTCGAACTGGTCACCGAGACCGACTTCGCCGGCCGCCCCGACCTGGTCCGCGGCTACGTCGGCCCGCAGGGTCTCGGCGAGAAGGTGAAGTACGTCGCCGACCCGCGGGTGGCGCCCGGCACCTCCTGGATCACCGGCGCCAACAAGCCGGGCACGCACGCGAAGAACGTCGTGGCGGACCGTGACTTCACCGTGGACGAGTACGTCGACGTCGTCGTGGTGCTGGAGGGCGACCCCTGTCCGAAGTGCGGCACCGGCCTCAAGCTGGACCGCGCCATCGAGATCGGGCACATCTTCCAGCTCGGCCGCAAGTACGCCGACGCGCTCAAGCTCGACGTCCTCGGCCAGAACGGCAAGCCGGTCCGCGTCACCATGGGCTCCTACGGCATCGGCGTCTCCCGCGCCGTCGCCGCCCTCGCCGAGCAGACCGCCGACGAGCAGGGCCTGGTCTGGCCCCGCGAGGTCGCCCCGGCCGACGTCCACGTGGTCGCCGCGGGCAAGGCCCTGCAGACCGAACTCGCCCTCGACGTGTCCGAGCGGCTGCGGGAGGCCGGCCTGCGCGTCCTGGTCGACGACCGGGCCGGGGTCTCCCCGGGCGTGAAGTTCACGGACGCCGAGCTCATCGGCGTACCGCAGATCCTGGTCGCGGGCCGCCGCTCCGGCGAGGGCGTGCTGGAGCTGAAGGACCGCAGGACGGGCGAGCGTGAGGAGCTGACGGTGGACGAGGCCATCGCCCGCCTGACCGCGAACTGACCCCGGCTCCACCCGAGCGGGCCGCCGGTGACCAC
>NZ_JBEYFC010000861.1:0-2441 GCF_040634175.1 Streptomyces sp. NPDC007162 | reverse complement strand
CCCTCGAATCCCGCGACCATGCAGCGATGGGCAGCCTCGTCGAGATCGGCGGGGAGGGCTGCGCGGGCGGGCAGGGGGTCGGTGTGTGTCACCCCTGGAATACTCTGGTTAATCGAGCCGAAAGTCAACAGGATGATGGTTCATCCATTCACCCCTTGCTCGCGCGGCCCTGCTCAGCGGTCCGCTCGAAGGCGTTCGCAGCTCCCAATCAGCAGCCGAGTCGCCGTGAGGGCGGCCATAGCCTCAAATCGAGATCACCGAGCGGCCGTCGATGCACCATCACACGCACAGCGGCCCCGCAGACAGGAGGAGCAGGGTTCCACTGCCGGGCCTGCGGGACCGGTGCATCACTCACGTACCCTGCGATGCATCCGATACGCCCCATCCGTCCCGACCGCTCACACAGAAGGTCGTCCTGCGCGAGCGGGGCCCGGCCGCATACGGCCGGGCCCCGCTCATTCCTCGCAGGTGGCGCCTGTCTCGCGCCTGGTCGTGTCCGTCTACCAGCGGTACCAACGGCCCTTGCGGCCACCGCTGTCCACCGTACGGACGACAAAGCCCAGCAGCCACACGACGAGCACGATCACCGCAATCCACCACAGTGCCTTCAGCGCGAAGCCCGCGCCGAAGAGGATCAGAGCCAGCAGCAGAACGAGAAGCAGGGGAACCATCGTTATCAACCTCCTGGCCACCGAATGCCCTTACTTCAGCCCTACAAGCACACAAAATATGAGTTACTTCCAAGGGATGAGGGGCATAAGCGCGCCGCCTACCGCGGAAGGTGTCCCCCTTTTCTCGCGCCTCACGCACTGCAGATCCGCACCAAATGGGGCGGTGACCGGCTGAGCACGGCCCTTGCCACCGCCCGAGCGCGGAAGTCGGACTCGGTGCCGGGGAGGATGTCGCCCGTCGACACGTGGCCGAGGAGCCGCTTGACAACCTCGCGGACGGGGGGCCTCGCGCACCACGGGGCGCAGGACTGGCCACGGTCACGGTCACCGGGGTCCGGCCGGCTACGCCGCGACGTATTCGGCGTCCGTTGGACGGGTGCCGGGTCACTCAGGGTGCGCGACCGCCTCTCGCTGAAGTTGCACCGCCGCAAGCAGGCTCAGCGTCGGCTCCGCCTGACGCAACGCCTTCACCGCGGCGACCGAGCCGACGTCTCCGGTGAAGTCGACGGCGGCCAGCCGGGAGCGGACCCAGCGGGCACGCAGCAGGATCTCGGTGGCGGCGGCGGTGGACTCCACAAGTGCGGCGGCGCGTTCCAGGCCCGGGCGCTCCTCCGGCGAAGCCTCCGCCAGCGCCTCGCGCAGGGCAGCCGCGACCTCGTCCGTGTCCCGGATGGTCAGCACGAAGGTGTTCTTCCTGCCCAGTCCCGTGATTCCTGTCATGGAGGTCAGCCTGACGGCCATGTCCGCGCGCACCAAGCGACTTGAGGAATCTCAGAGGTACCGTTCGGGCCACGACTCGCCGAGCCGCCGTAGCGGTGGAAGAACACACCGATCTGGCCGGTCACCGTACGGG
The DNA here is from genome assembly GCF_040634175.1 of Streptomyces sp. NPDC007162. NCBI lineage: Bacteria > Bacillati > Actinomycetota > Actinomycetes > Kitasatosporales > Streptomycetaceae > Streptomyces > Streptomyces sp. NPDC007162. Next base: position 917 of record NZ_JBEYFC010000861.1, on the reverse strand, counting down.
TGATGCCGGGACTGTCCTCTGACTGGAGCTGATGCGCGAGTGGGGAAACCTCGTGGTGAATGCACCTGCAGCTTGTCTCGTAAGTGATCTCCGAGTCGACACGGGCGCGCCTGGTAGCCGCTGTCCGCGATCGATTCCAGGGTTGGTGGTCGTCGCGATTCCGGACCGGAGGGCGGCACGGCCCCATAGGCTGAGCCCCCGTCCGCACTGTCTGGGGGAGTGATGACCAGTAGGTTCACTGAGTTGGTTGTCGACTGCCGTGATCCGGAGCGGCTCGCGGCTTTCTGGAGCGCTGTCCTGGGTTTCAAGGTGATCGACCGGAGCGAGGGCAAGGTCGAGATCGGCTCCTGGGAGCCGACCGTCGAGGAGGTCCGGGCCCGCCAGATGCCGCCCACTCTGGTGTTCATCCGGGTGCCCGAGGGCAAGACTGTGAAGAACCGGCTCCACCTCGACGTCAGTCCGCTCGACGGCAGTACCGACGACGAGGTGGCCAGGCTGCTCGGCCTCGGCGCAGCCAAGGTGGACGTGGGCCAGGGCCCCGGCCGGAGCTGGGTGGTCATGGCCGATCCCGAGGGCAACGAGTTCGATGTCATGCGCACCCTGGCACCGTCCAACTCGTGATCTGTTCCAAGGGTCAGTGGTCGTAGGCGGTCAGTGAGCGCAGGACGGGCTGTCCGCTCCGGTCGTTGTGCCGGATGGCGGTGGTCAGTGCGAGGATGCGCTGCACGACGCGGGCGACGACGCCGGGGTGTGCGGCCGTGGTGCTGTTCGAGGTTGAGCCGGCCCTTGAGGGTCTCAGGGATCCAGCAAAAGAAGCGGCTGGGGCTGGCGCAGCAGCCGTACTCGGCCAAACTCGACCGCCTTGCGCAGGCGCTTGTTGCAGCCGGGCTGCTGGGGCAGGTACGGGAACAGATGCA
>NZ_JBEYFC010000860.1:0-2443 GCF_040634175.1 Streptomyces sp. NPDC007162 | reverse complement strand
ACCGTCCTCAAGCCCGCCGAGACGACACCGACCAGCACCGTCCTGCTGGCCGAGGCGGCAGCGGCCTTCCTGCCGCCGGGCGTGGTCAACGTCATCCTCGGCGACCGCGACACGGGCCGCGCCCTCATCGCCCACCCGGCGGCGGCGCTGGTATCCATTACCGGATCGACCCGGGCGGGCATCGAGGTCGCCCGCGCGGCAGCGGCCGACGTCAAGCAAACCCACCTCGAACTCGGCGGAAACGCCGCCGTCCTCGTCTTCGAGGACGCAGACGTCGAGGCGACGGCCGACGGCATCATCGCCGGCGGCTTCTACAACGCCGGCCAGGACTGCACCGCCGCCACCCGCATCCTGGCGCATGACAGCGTCCACGACGCACTCCTGGACGCCCTCGTCACCCGAGCCAAAGCAACGGTCACCGGACCGCCGCCTCTCACCGGACTCGCCTACGGCCCTCTCAACAGCAAGGCCCAACTCGACCGCGTCCTCGGCCTGATCGAGCGGCTCCCCGCACACGCCACGGTCCGCACCGGCGGCCACCGCGTCGGCGACCGCGGCTTCTTCCTCGCCCCGACGGTCATCTCGGGCCTGCGACAGCGCGACGAAATTGTGCAGGAGGAGATTTTTTGCACCCGTCCTCACCGTGCAGCGGTTCAGCGCCGAAGAAGAGGCCATAGAACTCGCGAACCACCAGCCGTACGGCCTGGCCGCGTCCGTGTGGACCCGCGACCACAGCCGGGTACAACGGACCACCGCCACGCTCGACTTCGGCGCCGTCTGGATCAACACCCACGGCCCGCTCACCCCAGAGATGCCGCACGGCGGCTTCAAGCACTCCGGCCACGGCAAGGACCTGTCCGCCTACGCCCTCGCCGACTACACGCGTGTCAAGCACGTCATGAGCGCGGTCCACCCTGCCTGACCGGCTCCGCCGGCCCGGCCACGCTCACCTCAAACCCTCGGAGAAGCCATGCCCTTCACCACCGTCACCACACCGGCCGCCCCCGCCCCGGTCGGCGCCTACAGCCAAGGCCGCCGTATCGGCCCCTTCCTCCAGGTCTGCGGCCAGCTGGCCACCGACCCCATAAACGGGACCCTCGTCAAGTCCGACGTGGCCGACCAGACCCGCCGTGTGCTCGAACAAATCGAGGCGATCCTGGCCGCGGACCTTGCCGGGTGGGAGGACGTGCTGATGGTCCGCATCTACCTCGCCTCCGACGACGATTTCGACGCGATGGACGCCGCCTACCGCAGCGTCCTGGCCGCGCCGTTTCCGCCGCGGACGACGGTCTCCGCCGGTCTCGCACCCGGGGCGCTGATCGAGGTGGACGTGCTGGCCGTACGCCCCTGATAACTGACACCACAGCACCCGCACGTCGATCCACTGCCTCATGCCTGGTGTACGTACGGTCCCCGCCACCCTCCACCGGGGGCCGGAAAGCATCCAGCGGGGCATGGCCCCCAGACGCCTCATCCCCGCAAGGAAGCAGGGGCCATGGGCACGAATCACACGTCTCCCACCGGCTGGAAGAGCTCCTTCCGACCGGTGGGAGACGACTCTCACGCGACGACGTCGACCAAGGCGTTCGCGGCCACCGACTGGACGGGAGCCGCGGCCCGGACAGCCGTCGCCCAGGCGTGTCGGCGATCAACTTCTTCCCCATATTGGGCAGACGACTTGATCGACGAAGGTTTGAGGCACGCTCGCCGCTGGTGAGGTTCACCGGGGAAGTTGCCGGCCTCAACCCGGGGAAGCAGGACTACGGCGGCAGCCCCGTGGACGTGGGCCCACAGGACCGCTTGGTGCGTCGTCGGTCAGCCGGTCACGGGGTCCAGTTGCCCACCGTCTCGACGAGGTTCACGCCGGTCACGTGGCGGCCCTGGTACTTGCCGGTGAACGTGGCCGTGCCCTCATAGCGGTTCATGTTCGGGCCCGCGGTCTCCTGCTCCTTCGGACTGGTGGTCACGGTGAGCGAGGTCTTCAGGCTGGGAATGGTGATCTTCCACCGCGTGGGGTAGACCTGTCCGGTCTCCGGGCTCTTCCAGAAGTCGCGGGCGCCCTGCGCGAAGGGCGTGACCGCCGCCAGTTCGTACGAACCGTCCGGGTGCATCACGGTGGCGCAGGTCTCCTGCTTCCCGCTGGACAGAGACAGGGCGTCCCAGACGGCGATCTTGTCACCGCCGGGCATGCCGAGGTTCATCCAGGACCACTTGAACGTGTTCGCAGCGGGCAGCGGGCCCCACTGCCGGTTCCGGGCCCGCATCGAAGAACTCACCCGGCAGCTCGGCGAACTCGACGCGGAGAGCGAGAGCCTACGCATCACCCGCAAGACCCTCCTCGCTCTCCCGCTGCCCTCACCCGCCACCGGGCCGGACCGCCCCGACATCCCGGACCACCCCGCCTACCAGCAGATCCTCACCGCCCCGGCCGACGCGGGCCAGC
>NZ_JBEYFC010000859.1:0-2450 GCF_040634175.1 Streptomyces sp. NPDC007162 | reverse complement strand
GGCATATCAGTCGGGTTCCAAGGACGCACCGGCACAGCGCGTTTCTGAGCCCGTGCGTGTCCCTGGGTGGTTCGGTGGTGCCCATGGGCCAGTCCGTGCCGTCCACCTGCCCCGAACCCGGGCCTGTCCTCGGCGTCAACGGTATCGACGCCCGTGAGAAGTGTCTCTCTAATCAACTCGAGGAGCGGATACCGACTGACACCTGCCGACGGCTTCTGGCTTTCTCGGTGAGTCCTGACACCGGTTGTCGAGCGGTGGCGACACCGCCCGGTGCTGGCGGAGAGTGATATCGCCAAGTTTTGACAACACTGTCGGCGGCGGTTGAACCGTGACCCAGTTTGAGCGGTTGAGTTCTGACCCTCGCGTCGTCGGTGGTCTTGCTCAGTCGTTGCCGGTGGCGGTGGGGACGCGGCCGAGTTCGCGTCCTTTCATGCGGTAGGACTCGCCTTTGAGGGAGTGGACCTCGGCGTGGTGGACGAGTCGGTCGATCATGGCGGCTGCGACGGTCTCGTCGCCGAAGGTCTCTCCCCAGCGTCCGAAGGGCTTGTTCGAGGTGACGATCACGCTGGCCCTTTCGTATCTGTTCGAGATGAGCTGGAAGAACAGGTTCGCGGCCTCGGCCTCGAAGGGGATGTAGCCGACCTCGTCGATCACGATCAGCGGGTAGCGGCCGAGCTTGACCAGTTCGTCCTGGAGACGCCCGGCGTGGTGGGCGGCGGCCAGACGGTCGACCCACTGGGCGGCGGTGGCGAACGCGACCCGGTGGCCGGCCTGGCAGGCCCTCACGGCAAGTCCGGTGGCCAGGTGCGTCTTGCCTGTGCCCGGGGGGCCGAGGAAGACGGCGTTGTCCTTGGCCGCTATGAAGTCCAATGTTCCCAGATGGGCGAGTTGTTGGCGTGTCAGGCCGCGCAGATGGGCGACGTCGAGTTCCTCGATGGTCTTGATCGCGGGGAAGCGGGCGGCGCGGATACGGCCCTCGCCGCCGTGGCTGTCACGGGCGGAGACCTCGCGCTGCAGGCAGGCGACCAGGTACTCGGTGTGGGTCCAGGACTCGGCCCGGGCCCGCTCGGCCAGGCGCTCGGCAGCGTCCAGCAGGGCGGGTGCCTTCAGAGCGCGGGCGAGGAAGGCCAGGTCGGCGGCGGTCTGCCGGCCCGTGCGGGCCGCGGGGCCGTTCGTCCTGGCCGTGCCGGCCGACATGGCGCCCGAGGCCGCGGGAGTGGGGCGGGCCATCAGGTGTCCTCCTTCCCGCCGCCGCCCTCGATGAGGGTGAACATGCGGTCGTAGGTGCCCAGCTCGCGCTGCTCGACCTCGATGCCCAGGCTGTCGGGGGCAAGGACTGCTGCCCTGGCGGTGGCGGCTCGGGCGGCCTGCTGGTGGATCACCTCGCCGCGCAGGGTCCGGGCCGCGGCCGCGTGCTCGGGGTCGGTGATCGACTGGTGTCTGGCCCAGCAGCGGGCATGGCGGGCCACCACATCGTCGCCGCAGGCCACGGTGATCTCCTCGGTGTCGGCCCGGACCGTCACCGTCCTGCCGATCGCACGGGGGTGGACGGAGTAGTCGTTGGTGTCGACGCGGACGTAGTGGTCGCGTCCCAGACGGGTGCGAGAGGGCCACCAGTGAGGCGGGGCGACCGGCGGGATCGGCAGCATCTCGGCGCGGTCGGCCTCCCAGCGGTCCACCGGCCGGGTGCCGATGATCCGGTGCTGTCGCCGGTTGGCGATCTTCAGCCAGGCCGCGAGCTGGGCGTTGAAGTCGTCGGGGCCGGTGAACGTGCGGCCGGGAAGGAAGCTGGTCTCCAGGTATCCGTTCGCGCGCTCGACCAGGCCCTTGGCTTCCGGGTCGCGGGGGCGGCAGAGATGCACCTTGACGGCGAGCAGACCAGCGAACGCCGCGAACTCGCTGGTCAGTTTGCCTTTCCCGACACCTGCTTCATTGTCCCAGACCAGCATTTTCGGGACGGCACCCCAGGCGGTCACCAGGCGCCAGTGGCCGTCGATCAGGTCGCCGGTCTGCCGGGAGGGCAGCATCCGGGCGGTGATCACACGCGAGTAGCCCGAGACGATGACCAGGACCGGCGGCCTGCCCGACTGGCCGTAGCCGAGCGGGATATCGGCCGGAGGGAACCACAGATCACACTGGGCGAGCTCACCGGGCTGGTAGACGGTCCGGGAGACCGGGTCCACGGGAAGGTAGGCCGGGCGCAGTTCGCGTACGCGTTCCTTGAGGATAGTCAGCCCACGTTCCCAGCCGATCCGCTCGGCGATCACAGTGGCGGGCATCGTCGGGGTCTGCTTGAGCAGCTCGCGGATGGCGGGTTCGACGGCGTCCACCGCCGAGCCCTTCAGCGGACGCTGGTAGACCGGCGGCCGGTCGGTGGCCAGAGCGCGTTTCACCGTGTTCTTCGAGATCCCAAGGTGACGGGCGATCGCCCGGATCGGCATCTGCTCGGC
>NZ_JBEYFC010000858.1:0-2451 GCF_040634175.1 Streptomyces sp. NPDC007162 | reverse complement strand
GGCCCGCCGTTCGATTTTTCACCCGGACCTTTGACACCCCAGGGAGCGCACCGCGTAGTTCTCGCAGATGTGGTCCAGGACCACGCGTCCCTCGGGGCTGACCGGGTCGCGCTGGATGACGTCGGCGATGGCGAGGCGACCGCCGGGCCGCAGGACGCGAGCGGCCTCGGAGAGCACCTGGCCACGGTCGGGCATGTGCCACATCGACTCGAACGCCCAGGCCGCGTCGAACGAACCGTCGGGGAAGGGCAGATCCATCGCGTCCGCGAACTGGAACGTGGCCCGGTCGGCGAGCCCGGCCTCGGCCGTGAGTTCCGTGGCCTCCGCCACCTGGATGTGGCTGACGGTGATGCCCACCACGTCCACGTCACAAGCGCGGACCAGCCGCCGCGCGGGATGGCCGACGCCGCAGCCGATGTCCAGGACCCGCTGGCCGGCCTGTGCGGCGAGACCTGAGATCATCAGGTCGGTCAGGCGGTCGGTGGCCACCTCGACGGAGCTGTCGTCGGCGTCGTCCTCCCAGTAGCCGTAGTGGATGTTGCGGCCCCACGCGGAACCGTAGATCCGGCCGAATCCGTCGTACACGGTGCGGACGTCGCTGGGAGCGGGAGACTGCTTGAGGGTCATGAGGAACTCCGTGTCGTGGTGAAGCTCGCGGGAGCCGGCGCTGGTCCGGCCGTACCTCTGTCGAAGGGCGGGCGGCCGTTCAGGCCGTCAGGCGTTCCGCTCACTTCAGCTCGAAGCGCAGGAAACCCAGCCGCAAACCCCCCGCTCGCCATTCGGCGCCAAGCGCCTGGTTCGCCATCAGGGATATCCTCAGCTGCCGGCGCTCGACTGCCGAAAGGCTGTTGTCCGTGTCCAGGACCGCCTTCGTCCAGGCGGTGCTCTCCTCCCAGAACGGCGCGGTTTCCGACGTGGCGTCGACGTCGTCGACCAACTCGAAACCCGCGGCCCGCGCGGCTTCCGTGTAGTCGCGCACCGTGGCGGGTTTCGTGTAGAAGTACTCGGCCCACACATCGGCCCCGTGCGGGCGTGTGATGAACACTTCCTCGATGCACACGCTCCCGCCCGGACGAAGCACGCGCGCCAGCCGCTCGAACCACTGCGGGCGGTTGAAGTAACCGCTGCTCTCGATCGCCACCGCCGCGTCGTACGGACCGTTGTCCAGAGGGAGATGCATCGCGTCGCAGACCAGTGCCCGGACCCGCCCGTCCACCCCGCACTCCCGCGCGAAACCCTCGACGATCGGCGCGTGTTCCGGCGCGTTGGTGACCGCTGTGACGTCGGCGCCGTATTCCTGCGCCCAGAAGAGCGAACCCCCACCGAGACCGCAGCCGACGTCCAGGATCCGCCCCGACAGCCGGTGTTCAGCACCCCAGATCTTGGCCGCATACCGCAGCAGACCCTCCTGATGGAGCCGGATGCTGCGCCGAATGGCATCCGGCGTCGCATCCTGGACATCCAGGGGCGTTCGAGAGGAAGGGTAGTGACCTACATGATAGTGAATCCGGGGTCCGGGCCCGTATTTGCGAACAAGCCTGGCTGTTTTGTCGTCGTAGTACTGGCCGACTATTTTCACCTCGTCCTGAGGCTCCAGCACCGTTCGAGGCGAGGTTGCAAGTTCATCCAGATTTGACACGGTCACTCCTCCAGAGCCCGTATTCCGACGACGTTGGCGAATGGCCTGCTGTCGTGGTTGCGCCGCACTCGCCGCGATGTCGGCGAATATAAGCGGTTCGAAATGGAGAGCCGCCCGCACGACGTGCGATGTTGCGTCGTATCGAAATCAAGTGGCAGCCATCGGACTCCATCCTGGAGGGCGACCCCGGTCGTGTCAACGACACGACGCGCACGTCTTCGGATTTAGGAAAAACCCCAAAGAAAACGGTGCAGGGCCTGGATTAGACTAGCCTGCGGAGTGGTGGCCGCCGGGCGGCACCAAGGCCGAATTCGAGTCCGGCGATTAAGCCGGCATCCAACGGCGGAGAAGTCTTCCCGAGCTCGGACGGCACGGAACGGAGTGGGAATGAGTGGCGGTAAGCAGGTGCTGCTGGCCGAGCCGCGGAGTTTGTGCGCCGGGGTGCGCCGGGCGATAGCCATCATCGACCTCGCGCTGGAACAGCACGGCGCGCCGGTGTACGTCCGCAAGGAGATCGTGCACAACCACTACCTGGTACGCGAGTTCCAGCGCCGGGGTGTCCGGTTCGTCGACTCCGAGCTGGAGGTGCCGGAGGGCGCGGTGTGCGTCTTCTCCGCGCACGGTGTCTCCCCGCAGGTGCGGCAGAACGCGGACGCACGCGGCCTGGACGTGCTCGACGCGACCTGCCCGCTGGTGGCCAAGGTGCACCAGGAGGCCCGCCGGTTCGCCCGCGACGGGCGGACGTTGCTGCTGATCGGGCACGCGGACCACGAGGAGGTCGAGGGCATCTACGGGCACGCTCCCGACCAGAC
>NZ_JBEYFC010000857.1:0-2453 GCF_040634175.1 Streptomyces sp. NPDC007162 | reverse complement strand
GACCAGCAGTTCGGTCTGGAGCCGGGCGAGGACCGCGCCCGTGCAGTAGTGCGGGCCGTGGCCGAAGGCGAGATGCGGGTTGGGGTCCCGGTCCGGGAAGATGCGGTCCGGGTCCGGGAAGACGGCCGGGTCGCGGTTGGCGGCGAGGTAGGAGACGTAGACCGGATCGCCCGCCGCGATCCGGGTGCCGTCGGCCAGCTCGACGTCCTCCAGGGCGATCCGGGCCAGCCCGACGGTGCTGCGGTGCGGGATCCAGCGCAGCAACTCGTCCAGGACCGGCCCGCGCTCCGCCGGCCGCTCCCGCAGCCGTGCCATCAGCTCCGGCCGGGTGAGCATCAGGAAGAGCATCTGGCCGCAGTTGTGGGTCACCGCCTCGCCGCCGATCTGCAGCGGGCCGGCCAGTCCCACGGCCTCCTCCGCGTCGATCTCACCCCGCGCCACAGCGGTCCCGAGCAGCGAGTACACGTCGTCCCCGGTGCTGTCCGAGCGCGCGCGTACCGTCTCGGCGATCCACCCGTACAGCCCCTGCTTGGCCGCGTCCGCGGCCTCGGCGCCGCCCGAGGTGGAGATGATCTGCCGGGTCCAGGCGTGCACCCGCTCCCGGTCCGCCTCCGGCACCCCCATCACCTCGCTGACCACGGTGATCGGAAACGGCTCCAGGACCCGCGCGACCAGATCGGCCGGCGGGCCGTCCCGTACCACCCCGTCCACCAGTTCGTCGAGGATCTTCTGCGCCCTGGGCCGCAGCCGCTTCGTCGCGCCGACCGTGAAGGCACCGGCGACCGGCCTGCGCAGCCGGTTGTGGTCGGGCTGGTCGGCCCAGGCCAGCGAGCCGGGACGCGGCGCGAAGTGCGGGGCGAGCCGGGTCACCTGCCGACGGGTGACCTCGGCGCGGCTGAACCTCGGGTCGTTGGTGACGGTCCTGACGTCCTCGTACCGGGTGGCGAGCCACGCCCAGCCCTCGCCGAACGGCAGCCGGATCCGCGTGACGGGGCCCTCCGCCATCAGGGCGGCGAGCACCGGGTCGAAGTCGGTCCCCGCCAGATCCGGCGCGGGCCACTCCCGCACGGGCGGCGCGGCCCCCCGGACGGGCGCGGCGGCCGCGGGACAGCGGGGGCCGTCCCGCTCCGTGCCGAGGGGTGCGACCGGCTCGACCCGGGCGGCCGGGGCCGGTTCCGGGGCCGTGGGCGCGGGCGTCTCCGTGGGGGTGGGCGCGGTCGTCTCCGTGGTCATGCCTCCACCGTCGTACGGCCCTCACCCCATGTCCTGCGGGAGTGCTCCAGCCGGATGGGTCAACGGCCCGGGGCGGGACGTCCGACGGAGTCCACCAGCGCGGCGAGCGCCACGGCGAGCCGCTCCAGACCCGCATCCGCCGGACCGCCCGGCTCGGTCATGTACAGGTCCCGCCGGATCTCCACCATCAGTGCGCCGACCCGCGCATCCGTCCCGTAGTACTCCAGCGGTACGTACGTCCCGCCGAACGGACTGTCCAGCCCCGTGCCCCCGCACCCGGCGAAGGCACGGCGCGCCGCCTGCGCCAGCTCGCCAGGCGTGTGGAAGCGATCCGTCCCCAGGCACACCGGTGGCCGTGGCCCCTGCCCGTGCAGTTCGTAGGGCAGCGCCCGGCTCGGGTAGGAGTGCACGTCGATCACCACCGCCCGCCCGGTCGCCGCGAGCCGCCCGGCCACCGCTCGCGTCATCGCCTCGGCGTACGGCCGGAAGTACCGCGCGACCAACGGCTCGGGGTCGAACCCGTCGGCCCGCAGCACCTCCCGATGCGTGGTCCGCGTGTACACCGCGCCCATCCCGACGGCGAGCATCTCCTCCCGTTCGTCGGGGAACCGCTCCGGGTCCACGACGAGACGCGACAGCCGGTTGACGAACCGCCAGGGGGCGACCCCCGCCAGAGCGGCCGCCGCCTCCGCCAGCTCGGCCGTGTGCGCGTCCGTGATGTGGTCCAACTCCCGCTCCAGCGCACCGTCGTCGAGCTCGATGTCGGCCCTGACCTCGGCCGGAACCGTCCGCGCCGAGTGCGGCACGTGCAGGAGCACGGGCGACTGGTCGGCGCCGGGCAGGAGTTCGTACGACGGCTGGGACACGGGCGGCTCCGGGCATCGGTGCGGACGGTGCGGAGGATCAAGGTGCCACACCGACGGCGGCGGGACCACTCAGCCGAGCAACTCCCGCACCAGCGCGCCCACCTGCTCCGCCCCGGACGAGCAGGTCCTGCTCCTCGATGAGCAGCTTGGCGAGGGCGCCGGACGGAGGGTGGTGGCGGGGGCCGGGCCGGAGTATCAGCTCACGGCGGGACAACCCATGGTGGTGACACGCACGAAGTCCACGTGGCATGCGGACTTCACGAACTGGCGCGCAGCGCACGCGCGGACGTGGTCGTCATGGACATCCGCATGCCCGAGACGGACGGCATCGAGGGGACCCGCCTGATCGCCGCC
>NZ_JBEYFC010000856.1:0-2456 GCF_040634175.1 Streptomyces sp. NPDC007162 | reverse complement strand
TAGGTGCCGTACGAGTAGCCGAAGTAGCTGATCCGGGGGGCACCGAGGGCCTGCCGGACCGACTCCAGGTCCTCGGCGGCACTGACCGTGTCGAGGTACGGCAGCACGTCCGCGTACTTCTTGCCGCAGGCCGCGGCGAACGACCGGACGCGCTTGAGGTTCGCCTCCTCCAGCGCGGGTGTCGCAGGGACCGAGTCGGGGCGCACCGGTTCGAAGTAGCCCGGCGCGCAGTCGATCGCGGGGCCGCTCCTGCCGACCCCGCGCGGGTCGAAGCCGATGACGTCGTAGCGGGCGGCCACCTGTTTCGGCAGCGCGGACGCCACGAAGCCCGCCAGGGACAGCCCGCTGCCGCCGGGGCCGCCGGGGTTGACCAGCAGCGGCCCCAGTGCGGCGGCGGCGGTGTGCGGGACGCGGGAGAGGGCGAGCGTGATCTTCTTCCCGCCGGGGTTCCGGTGGTCGAGGGGCACGGTGACCGTGCCGCACTGCAACGTGGGGTAGTCGGTGGTGCCGCACTTCTTCCAGGCCACCGGGGGCGTCTGGACGGCTGGTCGGGTGGTGGCGCTCGCGGGCGGGGCGGTGAACGACCCGGCCACGACAGCGGCGGCGCACAGCACGGCTGCGCGTGTTCGCATGGAGCCTCCCAGGACGCGGGGATCGCGGACCGCGCGTGTCACGGTCCTGGCCGCATCGTCCCGGGGGCAGGGTCCGGAAGAACCTGTTCAGATGATTAATGACCCGATTGGGCCGAGGGTTGCGCTCGAACGCCCTCGGACGCGACCGGTGCTCACAGCAGGGCCGGCTCCGGCAGCTGCGGCACCAGAGGGGTCACGGAGGTGGCCCCGGCGAGGAAGGGAATCACCGGCGCCATCAGGACCCCGCAGCCGATGCCCGCGTCCGCCAGGGCGCGGACCACGTCCGACGTTGGTGCCCGTGGCCATGTGGTCGCCGAGCCAGCGGCACGAGCCGAGCCGGCGGCGGAGCAGGCCGGGCGCGTTCACCTTGCTTCTTCTCGCTCGGTGTCTCGCAGCGAAGCGAGTGCGGCCTCGTCGGTGTCGGTGTCGGCGAGCAATCGCCAAGCCGCGGGCGTGAGAGCGGCGGAGTACGCGGCGGTCAGCCCGGTGGCATCAGCGTGGCCGGTGCATGGCGACGGTGGGGCAGGGAGGCCGTCGCCCCCTGCCCCACCGTCTGGAGTCCTGCGTCGGTCATCCTGTCACTGGATCGTCCAAGCCTGGTTGGGCTGGTTCAAGGGCATGTACTGATCGAGGGTGGCCCCGTTCGCGGTCGAGCTGTTGCTCACCTCCAGGACCTGCTTGCTCTCGAAGTTGCGGATGAGGTATCCACCGCTGGTCGGCTCGAAGTACCACAGCTGGTTGTTGCTGCCGTTGTAGGTGCTCTGCTGCAGCGCGGTGCCCCTCCAGTGGCTTGCCCAGCCCAGGTCGAGGACCTTGCCGCTGTTCCTGTTCACGATCTTGTTGAGCTGCCCGCTGACCGGAACGATGGTCCACTGCTGGTTGGCGTTGCCCGAGTTCGGCCACTGGATGACGCTCGCGCCGTCGGCGGTGGACGCGCCGTTGACGTCCATCACCAGGCCGCTGTTGACGTTCTTGATCGAGTAGTAGGTCGACGGGTTGGTGTTCGGCGTGCCGGTCGAGTCCTCCAGTGCCCCACCCGCCCGCTGCACAGCGAAGTCCGTGATGAAGAAGTACGCCCCGTCGGTCTTGGCGACGCGGACGTAGCGGAAGGCCTGGCGGACGTTGATGTCACCGGTGAGGGTGGCCGCGAACGGCAGGGTGCCGGTCTGGCGTCCCACGACGGTGTACGTGGCGAAGGACGGGTCGTTGGACACCCGGACCTCGAAGTTGCCCCGGGTCGAGGACTGGTCCAGGTCCTGACGGGTGGTCAGGGAGAACTGTCCGAGCTGGTAGGCCTGCCCCAGGTCGACCTGCCACCAGGCCGAGGTGTCGCTGCCGGTCGGCGACCAGCCGGTCGTACCGTCGTTGTCGACGGCCTTGGAGGCGGGCGTGTTCGAACCGTAGACCGACGACGCGGACGCCGGCTTGTTGTAGGCGAGGTTGAGCTTCGTCGCCAGCCCCTGGTAGGCGGACTCGAGACCGGAGGCCTTGATCACCGAGTCGCCGGACGTCGTGTTGTTGGTGAGTGTGACGTTGGAGCCGTTGGCGTTCTGGTTGATGAAACCGTCCGTCTGCGACAGCACGTTGTTCGAAAGGGTCATGTTGTTCGACCCCTCGTCCGTGTAGAGGCCGGCCACGGCCGAGGCGCAGGCGGCCGGCGTCCGCAGCACGTCGTGGATGTAGTTGCCGTTGATGACGGTGCCCGGGTCGTTGGAGAGGTGGTAGATGGCGGCGGAGTCGCAGAGCCGGTTCATCACGTTGCCGATCCGGTTGTAGCTGACGCTGTTGTTGCCTTCGGCGTTGGCCGCCGACTGCCAGCCCCAG
>NZ_JBEYFC010000855.1:0-2456 GCF_040634175.1 Streptomyces sp. NPDC007162 | reverse complement strand
TGCAGCACTGGCTGGGCGCCGAGGGCATGCCGCGCCGGTACGCCGACTACCTGGCGGCCGACGGCTTCACCACCCTGAACACCATCTCGTCGATCAGCTCCTTCCTGCTCGGCCTGTCGATCCTGCCGTTCCTCTACAACGTGTGGAAGACGGCCAAGTACGGCAAGAAGGTCGAGGTCGACGACCCGTGGGGTTACGGCCGTTCGCTGGAGTGGGCGACCTCCTGCCCGCCGCCGCGGCACAACTTCCTCACCCTGCCGCGGATCCGCAGCGAATCCCCGGCGTTCGACCTGCACCACCCTGAGATCGCCGCCCTGGAGCAGTTGGAGCACGGCCACGCCGCCGCCGCTGTCGCGGGCAGCAAGGAGGCCGGCAAGTGAAGATCCAGGGCCGCTTGTTCGTGTGGCTTGCCGTCTTCGTCCTGGCCATCGCGATCGTCTATGGCGTGTGGTCGAAGGAGGCGGCCGGTACCACGGCGCTCTTCATGGCCTTCGGCCTGTGCATCATGATCGGCTTCTACCTCGGCTTCACGGCCTCGCGGGTGGACGCCGGTGCCCAGGACAACAAGGAGGCCGACGTCGCGGACGAGGCCGGCGAGATCGGCTTCTTCAGTCCGCACAGCTGGCAGCCCCTCGCCCTCGGTGTCGGTGGCGCGCTGGCCTTCCTCGGTGTCGCCGTCGGCTGGTGGCTGCTGTACTTCTCGGCGCCCATCATCATGATCGGCCTCTTCGGCTGGGTGTTCGAGTACTACCGCGGTGAGAACCGCACCCAGTAGGCACGCGCCGAGCGCACCGGGAGCCCGGACCCTCCGTCAGGAGGGTCCGGGCTCCCGCTGTTTCCGGCGGCTCCCGCCTTCGGCGCAGCGCCCGTCCCCCATCCGGCTCAACTGCCGCGCCGAGCCGGAGAACATCTCATAGCGTGACAATATGAGTCTTTCTCCGTGCGCCCGTACCGTCGCCAGCTGCACCCTGCTGGTGACCGCCCTCGGCGCGGGCGTCACCGCATGCAGCTCGGACGGCAACCCGCTGTCGGCCAAGCCGTACGACGCGGCGGACCAGGTCTCCTTCAACACCCCCACCGAGAAGGGGAAGCAGGCCGACCCCGACAAGCCCCTCGAGGTGGTCGCCAGGAGCGACGACGACCGGATCACCGACGTCACCGCCCAGGACGCCACGGGTCGCCACGTGGCGGGCGAACTCGACGCCGACGGGCACCGCTGGCACAGCACCTCCCCGCTGGCCGCCAACGCCCACTACACGGTCCAGGTCAGCACCGAGGACGAGGACGGCGCCCCCGGCCGCGAGGTCCTCACCTTCGACACCAGCAAACCCACCACCCAGCAGCGGCTGAAGGTCACCTTCGGCCCCAAGGACGGCGAGTACGGCGTGGGCCAGCCCGTCACCGCCCAACTCGACCACGCGGTGAAGGACAAGGCCCAGCGCGCCGTCGTCGAGCGCGCCCTGCGGGTCGACTCCGTGCCGGCCGTGCAGGGCTCCTGGTACTGGGTGAGCGACAAGGAACTCCACTACCGGCCCAAGGACTACTGGCCCGCCCACGCCACCATCCAGGTGCACAGCAACCTGGACGGCGTCCGGATCAGCGACCGCCTCTGGGGCGGCGCGGCCACGCCCCTGAAGCTCACCACCGGCGACAAGATCCTCGCCCTCACGGACGCCTCCGCCCACCAGATGACGGTGTACCGGAACGACAAGGAGATCGACCAGATCCCCATCACCACCGGCAAACCGGGCTACGAGACCCGCAACGGCGTCAAGGTCGTCCTGGAGAAGCAGTACTTCGTACGCATGCGCGGCACCACGGTCGGCATCGCCGAGGGCACCTCCGACTCGTACGACCTGCCGGTCTACTACGCCACCCGGGTCACCTGGTCGGGGGAGTACGTGCACGCCGCGCCCTGGTCGGTGGGGTCCCAGGGGTACGCGAACGTCAGCCACGGCTGCACCGGCATGAGCACCTCGAACGCCGAGTGGTTCTTCGACAACGTCCGCCCGGGAGACCTGGTGAAGGTCGTCAACTCCAACGGCGAGGAGATGGAGCACTTCGGCAACGGCTTCGGCGACTGGAACATCACCTGGAAGGACTGGACCAAGGGCAGCGCCCTCGTCAACACCACCCAGGCCACCCCACCGGCAGACGCGGCGAGAGTGCAGCCAGCGGCGCTGTGACGCGCCCCGAAGGGGCGCGGGGAACTGCGCGAACGGCCCCCACCGGCCCGCACTCGCGCACGAGAGCCGCGCCCCACCCCCTCCTAGGCGCTCAGCAGCCTCTTCTTCCGCAACAAGGACGCCAGCGCACCCGCGAACTCCACCGGCTCCACCGGCAGCGTCACAGCGGCGTCCGCCCGGCTCCACGTGGCCAGCCACGCATCCTGCGGCCGCCCGATCGGATTTGGCGTCCAAGGAGTCGTCGGTGTCGGTGTGACCGGTCTCGACGGC
>NZ_JBEYFC010000854.1:0-2469 GCF_040634175.1 Streptomyces sp. NPDC007162 | reverse complement strand
GCCGTCTTGTTCTTGCTGCCGGCCGGGAAGTCCAGGTCGAGGACCTTGAAGGAGAGAGTGCTCACGATGGCTCCTTGAGAGGGGATGACGGGGTGAGGACGGGAGGTCGGCGGGATCAGTGACCGCGCTGGGCGGCGAGCTTCCGGTCGACCTCGTCGGCGGTGGCGCGGCCGAGGGCCAGGGGGAAGACGCGGTCGCCGTCGACGGCCAGCAGGGTGGGGAAGCCCCGGACGCCGGCAGCGGCGGCCCGGCGGAAGTCGGCCTCGGCGGCGGCCTGTGTTTCAGGGGACTCGAAGGCGGCGACCACGGCGTCGGCGTCGAGTCCGGCGTCCTCGGCGATCCTGCGGTAGGTCGCGGGGTCGGACAGGCTCAGCCCGTCGACGTAGAAGGCGTCCTGGACAGCGGTGGCCAGCTGGGCGGCGCGATCGGGGGCCGCTCCGCGCAGGGCGGCGACGCCGCGGGCGGCGGCCACGGAGTCCATCACGAACGAGCCGTCGGCGATCAGCCGTTCGTATGCCTCGCCGAACACGGCGCCCGTCTGCTCGGCGATGTCGGCGTTCGCGCCCTGCACGTACCCGAACTCCCGGATCGGCGTCCGGCGCGAGCCGGTGAACAGGCCTCCGGAGACCACCTCGACCGGCAGGTCGGGGTGGCGGGAGACGATTTCTCGCAGCGTTCCGGAGAACCCGTGCGACCAGCCGCAGTACGCGTCGAAAACGTAGACCAGCTTCATCGGAAAACCTCGGCAAGGGGTGGTGCGCTCGCCGTGTGCGAGCAGTTCGCCTGATGAAACAGTAACTGACGCGTCAGATATTTCGGGAACGGTGTGACACCCGCCACAGAGGGATCGTCGCTGTGCGCACCGGTGGCGGGGCGGGTGTGCCCCGCCACCGGTGGTCGTCACCTCACCGCACCTCCCGCGCGTACGGCGCGACGGTGATCCGGTCGATCAGCGGCGCGTAGCGGGAGCGGAGCAGCACTCCGGGGAAGGTGTCCGAGGCGTAGGTCGTGCCGTCGAAGTTCGGCAGTTCCTCGGAGCGGAAGGTGATCGTGTTCTGCCCCTTCCGCAGCTGGACCGGGACGGTCAGCTCCCAGAAGTTGTCCTGGTGGAAGCTGTTCGGGAAGCCGACGCGCAGCGACTCGCCGCCGTTGACGCTGATGTCGGCGTGCCGGGCCAGCGGGTCCGGGTTGTAGTGCGTCGCCTCGGACTGCTCCGGGTTGGAGTAGCGGATCCGCAGCGCGTACAGCCCGGCCTTCTCCGCGGCCACCGAGAACGTCGCCGTGTTGCCGTTGCCCGGGTCGCCGCCGATCCCGGTGATCGCCGTACCGTCCGTCGCCAGCGGCAGCGGGGTCAGCGTGGCCGTGCCCGCGAGCTTCGCGTCCTGCGCCTCGTACGTACGCGTCCTGAGCGTGCCCTCGGTGGGTGTGACCGTCAGCCGGTCGACCAGCGTGGTGTCCGAACCACCGGTCACCGTCACCTTGTTGACGCCGCCCGAGAGGGAGACGGCCACTTTGTGCCTGGACCTGGTCACGTGCAGGACGTCGTGCTCGTTGACGGACAGCCGGGCGTCCGCGGCGCCGAGGGTGTCGACGTCGAGGGTGGCCTCGCGGTCGGCGGGGGAGTAGACCCAGAACGTGGCCGTCTGGTGCTTCGCGACCCGGACCGCGCCGGAGCCGGTGGCGGGGGCCGGGGTGTGCTTCGGCAGGTCGTAGACGGGGTGGGCCCCGCCGCTCGTCCAGGCCAGCTCGCCCTCGTAGACCTGGGTGGCGGCCGACGCGTCCGGCAGGGACAGCGTGAGCCGGTCGACGATGGCGTCGCCCTGGGTGGCGCGCCTGCCGTCGAGGCTCTGCGCGGCGAGCGTCAGGGTGTGCCTGCCCTTGGTGAGGTGCACCGTGGTGTCGGTGTGGTCCCACACCACCCACTTGTAGCCGAGCGGCAGGTAGAGCTCCTGCTCGCCGGCCGCCTGGCCGTCCACCCGCAGGAACACGTTGGTCGGGCCCTGGTCCTTCACCTTGTCGAACGTGTTGAGCGAGTTGGCGAACACACTCAGGTCGTAGGTGCCGTCCTCGGGCGCGTCCACGGCGAAGTCGAGCGTGACGTCCGAGCCGGTGCGCAGGCCGCCGACGTCGTAGCCGCCGGAGGTGTAGAACTTCGACACGTCGCCCGTCGAACCCTCGGGGCCGTTCTTCGAGTAGCCGGACCCGGTGTGGGCGGCGTCCTCCGCCTCGTACGACCCCTGCCAGCGCACCGGCGCGGACAGCGTGCCCTTCGCCCTGCCGGCCGGGCTGAGGACGATCTCGTACGCCGAGGACTCCTTGAGCCCCGGCAGTGCGCCGTCGCCGAAGTCGACGACGACCTTGCCGCCGGCACCGACCTTCAGGTTCGTCTCGGTCAGCAGCTTCGGGCCGGAGTTGTCACCGACCTGACCGCTCCAGTCGATCTCGCTCACCCAGGCGTGCACGCTGTCC
>NZ_JBEYFC010000853.1:0-2480 GCF_040634175.1 Streptomyces sp. NPDC007162 | reverse complement strand
GTGACGTCCGTGTCGGTCGTCTGTTCCCTGACCATGGCGGACAGGGCCGTCGACGTGTCGAAGTTCCGTGCGCCGAAGGCGTGGTAGCCGGCGAGCAGCGGTACGGCGGAGTCGCCGACCATGATGTGCGTCTCGGCGGTCTCCATGCCCCACTTGGTGAGCGTGCCGCCCTGCTGGTAGTCGTCGACGACCGACTGCGCCATGTCGGACGCGGCCGACGGGTCGAGCAGTGCGGTGAGTTGGGCCTGTGAGCGGTAGGTGTCCCAGGTGGAGAAGTCGGCGTACTTCGCCGAGTGACCGCTGCCCACCGTGTGCACCGCGCCGTCGAAGCCCCGGTAGGAGCCGTCCGCGTCGCTGATGACGGCGGGGAAGAGCGAGGCGTGGTAGAGCGCGGTGTAGAAGACGCTCTGCTGGTCCGGGGTGCCTCCGGTGACGGCGATCTTTGACAGCTCGGCGCTCCACGCCGACGCCGCCGCCGCCTTGACGGTCGCGAAGGTCTTTCCGGTCACCTCGGCGTCCCGGTTGGCTGCGGCCTCCGCCACCGAGGTGTAGGAGATGCCGACCCGGGCCTCGACCGTCCTGCTGCTCGTGGTGTCGAACGTCAGGTACTCGCCGCCGGTGAAGGTGCCGGTGGCGGTGAACGGGTGGTCGAAGGCGATCGTGTAGTAGAGCGTGATCGGGGTGGTGTCCTCGCAGAAGCCGGTGCTGGTGATCGACCCGGTCACCGTGTCGCCGCCGGACAGGCCGAGCGTCGAGGAGGCGTACGGCGTCTGTGTGTCCTGCACCTTGAGGAGCAGGCTCGCCTGGGTGGAGGACGGGAAGGTGAACTGGCCGATGCCTGCACGCGTGCTGGTGGTCAGCGCGACGCTGGTGCTGTTGCCCAGGCTGACGGAGTAGGAGCCGGGCGAGGCCGTCTCGGCGGAGTGCGCGAAGGACTCGGTCGTCGAGGCGGGGTCCGAGCCGAGCGAACCGACCACGGGCAGGATCGGCAGGTCCCCGGCTGCGTCGCAGCCGACGCCGGAGACATGGGTGAGGCTGAAGCCCGAGACGGCCGAGTCGGAGTAGTTGTAGCCGCCGCCCTTGGGGCGTGACGAGGTGTCGGGCGACCACTGGAGCATGCCGTGCGGCGCGTCGGCGCCCGGGAAGGTGTTCCCGGCGCTGAAATCGCCGTTGCCGCCGGTGCCGATGTACGGGTTGACCAGAGACACGGGGGCGGTCGCGGCCACCGCCCCCGCCGCGCCGGCCAGTTGGCCGGACACGGCGAGCGCGAGGGCCGCGGCACCCGTGGTGAGGACACGCAGGAGCGCCCGCGGGCGGCGGGCGTCAGCCACGGAGCAGTACGTCGCTGAGGACGCCGTCGGCCGGGGCGGTGATCCAGTCCGAGGAGATGTACGAGGCCCCGTCGGCGGCGAGCAGGGTGACCCGGGCCTGGGCGTCGGCCGGCGACGGCGCGGAGGAACTCAGCGCGGGCGAGACGTCGTAGGCGTCGGTGACGACCGTCAGATAGTGGTTGGTATTGTACCACTCGGTGTTGCCGTCGCCGACCCAGGCGCCCGCGTCCGCGTCGAACACCACGAACCAGGGGCGCAGTGTGGTGTCGCTGTAGCGGGTGCGCGGGTCGACGGCCTGGGCGCCGAGGACGCTCGGGAAGACCGCCGCCTGGCTGATGTTCCCCGCGGCGGCGAGGTCCTTGAGGTGCTGGGCGTAGACCACGTCCGACCACGAGGAGGCGGGGCTGACGGCCTGCTCGAAGGTGCCGGGGATGATCTCCACGATCGCCCGGCCGGCGAGTGAGCCGTAGCTCGCCCAGTTGTTCGCCTTCGCGGCGGTGTCGAGATCCGCGTACTGCGAGCCGTCGCTCTTGGTGAGCAGGTCGGCGGGCGTGTAGAGGACGCTGCCGAGGTGCGTCTTGACGTAGCTGTCGAACGTGGTCGGCGTCATGCCGAGGGTGCTGTAGAACCCGTTCTTCATCTCGATCTTGACCATGACCGGGTGGCTCGTGGGGTGAGCCTGGAGCCAGATCCGGATGTCGTCGAGGCAACTGTCGAGGTTCTGGTTGCGGTCACCGGTGTAGAGGTCGGCGGCCGTGCTCGCCTGCACGCAGTTGTTGTCACTGCCCAGCGGGTTGCTGTGGCTCACGTCCCACTTGCCGTTGAACACGTTGTGCCAGGTGTCGAGTTCGACCAGAGAGGTGCCGGTGTCCAGGGCGTTGGCCAGGTAGGTGTACGTGGACTTGTCGTCGTACGTGTTGTGGATGCCCGTGCCGGAGACCCCGGCCAGCGTCTGCCCACCGACATCGTCGGCGTGCGCGGCGGGCATCGCCACCGCACCGAGCAGCAGGGCCGAGGCCGTCAGAAACACGGCCCGGATTCTTCTGCGGATCATGAGCATGCCAGATCCTTTCGTGGTGCTCGGGGACGCGCAGAGCTTAGAGGAGCCGGATGGACATCCGCTACGACTCGGTAACAACTTGCCGTCGC
>NZ_JBEYFC010000852.1:0-2484 GCF_040634175.1 Streptomyces sp. NPDC007162 | reverse complement strand
TTCGGAATGTAACCGGGCGTTTCCCTCACGCTATGACCACCGAAACACTATGAAACTGTTCAGCCGCACCACGCCGTGACCGGACGTGGGGCTGTTCGTGGTTTCAGAACCAACACAGTGGACGCGAGCAACTGAGGACAAGCCCTCGGCCTATTAGTACCGGTCACCTCCACCAGTTACCTGGCTTCCAGATCCGGCCTATCAACCCAGTCGTCTACTGGGAGCCTTACCCCATCAAGTGGGTGGGAGTCCTCATCTCGAAGCAGGCTTCCCGCTTAGATGCTTTCAGCGGTTATCCCTCCCGAACGTAGCCAACCAGCCATGCCCTTGGCAGGACAACTGGCACACCAGAGGTTCGTCCGTCCCGGTCCTCTCGTACTAGGGACAGCCCTTCTCAAGACTCCTACGCGCACAGCGGATAGGGACCGAACTGTCTCACGACGTTCTAAACCCAGCTCGCGTACCGCTTTAATGGGCGAACAGCCCAACCCTTGGGACCGACTCCAGCCCCAGGATGCGACGAGCCGACATCGAGGTGCCAAACCATCCCGTCGATATGGACTCTTGGGGAAGATCAGCCTGTTATCCCCGGGGTACCTTTTATCCGTTGAGCGACGGCGCTTCCACAAGCCACCGCCGGATCACTAGTCCCGACTTTCGTCCCTGCTCGACCCGTCGGTCTCACAGTCAAGCTCCCTTGTGCACTTACACTCAACACCTGATTACCAACCAGGCTGAGGGAACCTTTGGGCGCCTCCGTTACTCTTTAGGAGGCAACCGCCCCAGTTAAACTACCCATCAGACACTGTCCCTGATCCGGATCACGGACCCAGGTTAGACATCCAGCACGACCAGACTGGTATTTCAACGACGACTCCACCACCACTGGCGTGGCAGCTTCAAAGTCTCCCAGCTATCCTACACAAGCCGAACCGAACACCAATATCAAACTGTAGTAAAGGTCCCGGGGTCTTTCCGTCCTGCTGCGCGAAACGAGCATCTTTACTCGTAGTGCAATTTCACCGGGCCTATGGTTGAGACAGTCGAGAAGTCGTTACGCCATTCGTGCAGGTCGGAACTTACCCGACAAGGAATTTCGCTACCTTAGGATGGTTATAGTTACCACCGCCGTTTACTGGCGCTTAAGTTCTCAGCTTCGCCACACCGAAATGTGACTAACCGGTCCCCTTAACGTTCCAGCACCGGGCAGGCGTCAGTCCGTATACATCGCCTTACGGCTTCGCACGGACCTGTGTTTTTAGTAAACAGTCGCTTCTCGCTGGTCTCTGCGGCCACCCCCAGCTCAGAGCGCGAAGCTCCTCACCAGGCGTGGCCCCCCTTCTCCCGAAGTTACGGGGGCATTTTGCCGAGTTCCTTAACCATAGTTCACCCGAACGCCTCGGTATTCTCTACCTGACCACCTGAGTCGGTTTAGGGTACGGGCCGCCATGAAACTCGCTAGAGGCTTTTCTCGACAGCATAGGATCATCCACTTCACCACAATCGGCTCGGCATCAGGTCTCAGCCTTGATGTGCGACGGATTTACCTACCGCACGGCCTACACCCTTACCCCGGGACAACCACCGCCCGGGCTGGACTACCTTCCTGCGTCACCCCATCACTCACCTACTACAAGTCTGGTCCGTCGGCTCCACCACTTTCCTTTCCCCGAAGGGTCCGGAACGGCTTCACGGACTTAGCATCGCCTGGTTCGATGTTTGACGCTTCACAGCGGGTACCGGAATATCAACCGGTTATCCATCGACTACGCCTGTCGGCCTCGCCTTAGGTCCCGACTTACCCTGGGCAGATCAGCTTGACCCAGGAACCCTTAGTCAATCGGCGCACACGTTTCCCACGTGTGAATCGCTACTCATGCCTGCATTCTCACTCGTCAACCGTCCACAACTACCTTCCGGTGCTGCTTCACCCGGCAGACGACGCTCCCCTACCCATCACAGCCGGCGTTGGCCGTTATGCTGCAATGACACGACTTCGGCGGTACGCTTGAGCCCCGCTACATTGTCGGCGCGGAATCACTAGACCAGTGAGCTATTACGCACTCTTTCAAGGGTGGCTGCTTCTAAGCCAACCTCCTGGTTGTCTCTGCGACTCCACATCCTTTCCCACTTAGCGTACGCTTAGGGGCCTTAGTCGATGCTCTGGGCTGTTTCCCTCTCGACCATGGAGCTTATCCCCCACAGTCTCACTGCCGCGCTCTCACTTACCGGCATTCGGAGTTTGGCTAAGGTCAGTAACCCGGTAGGGCCCATCGCCTATCCAGTGCTCTACCTCCGGCAAGAAACACACGACGCTGCACCTAAATGCATTTCGGGGAGAACCAGCTATCACGGAGTTTGATTGGCCTTTCACCCCTAACCACAGGTCATCCCCCAGGTTTTCAACCCTGGTGGGTTCGGTCCTCCACGAAGTCTTACCTCCGCTTCAACCTGCCCATGGCTAGATCACTCCGCTTCGGGTCT
>NZ_JBEYFC010000851.1:0-2485 GCF_040634175.1 Streptomyces sp. NPDC007162 | reverse complement strand
TGCCCATCGGGCCGGTGTCCTGCGGGATCGCCCAGATCTCGCCCTTGGAGCCGCTGACATCGACCATTGCCTGTTCGGTCAGGAGGCGTCGCGCGGTGTTCGCGTAGCGCAGCATGGTTGAGGCCGACAGGCCACGCTCGGATTGCATCCAGCACCGGTACCGCTCCAGCAGAACCTCCGCTGGCGAGGGTGTCACCTGCGGCGCGGGCACCATCCCGGCCTCACGCAGGTACGTCATCAGCGGGACCATGCCACGCGGCCCCGCCACCCGGCGACGCCCCGCTCGCTGGAGATCGGAAAGGTGCTCCGGCGAACGGGCCGTCGGCGCCGAGGAACAGCCGGGGTCGGGCCCGGTGCGGCCAGTGCCGCGCGGCCGTCGTGGAGCCGGGCCGCGCTCGCTCCCGCCAAGCTGACAGGCCGGACGGTGACGGTGGGTCGTGGGAAGGGGCTGGCGCGGAGCTGCCCGGTGTGCCTGGGGTGGCTGGTGGTGCACTGGTGCCGGGTGTGCGACGGGTGCCGCCCCTGGGTTCGGAAGTACCCCCAGCGCGGGGTGTGCCCGCGGTGCCGGCACGAGGCACACCTGAACACGGACGGGCTGTGCAAGCCGTGCCTCATGGCGATCCGAGTTGAAGAAGACGCCGAGTGGGCTCTGGGCCTGGTGGAGGCCCGGCCTCGGCCGGTCCAGCTCACCTTGGGCGGCACCTACGGCGACCGGTCGGCATCTGCCCGGCCACTGCGCAGGCCCACCAGGAACGGACGGAGTGTGCGGGTCGAGTGGTGGACCAAGCTCCGCCAGCAGCGCACCGCTCCCGCCGCGCCGCCAGTGCCGGAGCCGCAGGTACACGGCCAGGTCCCGTTCTTCACCATGCCCCGCCTGCTGGGCGACGCCACGGTCAGCGCGCTCGTCGGTCGGCCGGTAGCCGGACGGGAGCAGGACACCTTCGTCTGGCCTACGACGAACACGACGCCAAGCCCTGCCGCTGGACCTACGACGGCAGCCCGCTCAGAGCCGCATGAACCCTCGAAGGATCAACGCGGCGCTGCACTAGGACTGGAAGGCTACTTCCGGATTGTTCGGTGAGGGGCCGTCCAGCAGCGGACTGTGGATCCCCTTCAGCGTCTGGTCGAAGAACGCTGTCACGTACTCGCGCGTGATCACGATTCCACGTTCGGGATCGAGGGGTGGCGTCGGGAACCCGGCCTCCTCCTCGAGCAGGTCCACGTCGGTGAAGCTGGGGTGGTTGGCGCCGGTGACCGCCAGCCACTTCTTGTAGCCGCCGAGGGCGGCCCAGGCCTGCCCCCAGTTGTCGCCACCGCCGGCCGAGTGGTACGCGGCCGCACCCAGCATGAGGAACGGCCGGTTGATCTGGCCGGGCATCGGGGCCGGGCTGAAGGTGCCGTCCATGTTCACCCCGGCCCGTACCCGCGGGTCGGCGATCATCGTGGCGGCGGCCGCCGCTCCGCCGATGGAGTGCCCGGCCATGCCGATCTCGTGCTTGTCGATGAGGTGTGCCAGGCACCACGCGGTATTGCCGTGCGTCAACCGGTCGATCACGAAGGACACGTCCAGCGCGCGGCTGGCGGTGACCGTGTCCATGTCGAGGTTCGGGTCATCGCAGATCGCGCACGGCGGCGTCTGGCCGTTCGCCAGCGTCTCGCCACTGTCCTCGTAGGTGTGGCCGACGAGCGCGACGACGTAGCCGTGACTGGCCAGGTCGGTCGCGAGCGAGGTGAGCACCATGCGCGGGTCCCCGAACCCGGGTGAGAGGACCACCAGCGGATACTTGCCCCGCTGCGGCCGCGCGCCGTCGAAGGCGTGCGTGGTGACGCTGGAGACGTTCTGCGGGGTGATGCCGGAGCTCGCCGGTATCTTCGCGCGCTGGATGTGTCCGGCTGCCTCGGCGAGGGTCATGTAAGGGGCCGGAGTCCCGGTCCCGGGGACGGCCGGGTAGACCATCGTGACAGTCAGTTGGCGGGGGCCGGATGACGGCACCCACGGGTCGGGACGGCTCGCGTCGGTGAGGTGGATGACGTCCTCGCCGGCGGCGTAGGGGCCGGTCGGCGCGGGGAGCGTGCCCTGGAAGGACCGTGTGGGCGCGGCGGCAGCTGTGGCGGCGGTCGCGTGCACGGTGGACGGCGGGGTCGTGGCGGCGAGTCCGGTGCCGGTCGCGGCCACTGATGCGGCGAGACCCAGGATTGCGACAGCGCTGATACGGCGCTTGCGGTTCGAGGCAGTGTTCACGGGCACGATCCTGCCCGGCCCCGCCCTGACGCTCGATCATGCAGGCTTCCGTCTTGAGGGTGGTGCTGGCTACAACACTGAGATCCCCAGCGTCGCGAGGTTCCCTTCGCCGGCATCGTCGAGCGCCACCTTCGTCTTGGCCTACGACGGGCGGCTGGTCGAACAGGCCGGTGCGCTCGTCCCGCCGGGACATCCGCAGTCGCCGGACCTCATGGCCGCTCGCGGGCACCTGGCGTACACGTA
>NZ_JBEYFC010000850.1:0-2489 GCF_040634175.1 Streptomyces sp. NPDC007162 | reverse complement strand
GGACTGGTTGTACATCATGTTGTAGTCCATCGACAGGACCTGGAAGGAGTGCCCGGGGAACGGTATGGACTGCAGGGGGAAGTCCCAGATGCGGTTGCCCTGCACCTTGCCGGGCCAGATCTGCAGGCCGCCGGGGGAGCTGGCGTCGTACTTCCAGCCGAGCGCGGCCGCGGTGGGCAGCAGGTTGGCCTGGCCCTCCAGGCACGGGGTGCGGCTGCCGACCAGCTCCTTGCGGTAGTCGAAGGGCAGCGGTTCCAGGTCGGTGAAGCCGGTGTTCGTCTTCCACTTGGTGACGAAGTCCACGGCCTGGTCGATCTCACTGCGCCATTCGGCGGGGGACCAGTTGCGCACGCCGTCCGAGCCGCAGAAGTGCCCGTTGAAGTGGGTGCCGATCTCGTGGCCCTCCAGCCAGGCGGCCCGCACCTGCTGGAGCGTGGCGTGGATGTGCCGGTCGGCGAGGTAGCCGATCGCGGAGGCGCCGACCGCGTGCCGCGGCGGACGGTAGAGGTCCTTCTTGGCCTCCGGCAGCGTGTAGATGCCGGAGAGGAAGAACGTCATCTTCGCGCCGTGGTCGGCTGCCACCTTGCGGAAGCGGGAGAAGAGCTGGTTGCTGAGTTCGCCCGCGCCGTCCCAGGAGAACACCACGAACTGCGGCGGCTTGGCGCCGGCCGCGAGACGGGACGCCTTCGGCTGGTGCGGCTGGGCACCGGTGTCGGCGGTGGAGCCGTCGCCGATCAGCTTCAGCGGCCGGGCCGGCGCGCTCCCGTTCGCGCCGCCGTCCTTGACGCCGTCGGCCGCACCGCTGCCGCCCAGCGTCCAGTTGCCGTTCGAGCACGCGGAGAGGGCACCCAGGGCCCCCGCCGTCGCGCCCGCCGTCAGCACCCGCCTGCGAGAGATGCCGCTCATGTCCGCCCCGATTCCTCGTCCCGGCCCCGCGTGGAGCCGCTTCGCCGTGTGGTCGTCGGGTTCGATGGGCGGTCCCGCGGAAAAGATCGGAGGCGGCCGTGCGTGTTGCACGTCTGTGACAGTCGTGGCCCGGACATGACGAACCCCGCCGCCCCGGGGGGAGGGGGCAGCGGGGTCCGGTCAGCGGGTGGTCAGGCGCCGGTGCCTGCGCTGAACACGTTCAGGCGCACCGAGGAGGCGTTGCCGGACACGGGGACCGGGCCGCCCTTCCACGCCACCTTCAGGGAGTCCTTCTCGTCCGGCGGGGTGACGACCAGCGAGGCGGGGGTCGCCGTCCTGGCGCCGCTGATGTCCGGGCTGGAGAAGGTCAGCCCCGCCCAGGCGCTCCGGCCCGGCTCGAGGGTGACCGTCGTGGCGGTGGTGCCGGGCTCCCGCTGCGGGTCGGGGCCGAGCTGGGTGCCGGACGCGTCCACGAAGGCGGCGCCGGGGTAGCCGCGCACGGTGCAGGTCCGGGCCGACTTGTTGGTGAGCACGATGGGGAAGTTCTCCTGACCCGCTCCGGGGTCGTTGCCGCCCACCGAGGCGGTCAGCTCGGAGGTGTGGCAGCGGGTACCGGACGCGGTGGTGGTGCCGCCGCCGCCCGTCGAGGCCCCGGTCGCCGGGCCGCCGGTCGCCGAGCCGGTGCTCCGCGAGGTCGGCGAGGACCCGGTGCCGTCCGGTACGGACGCGGTGCCCGAGCCGGCCGAACCCGCCGAGTTGCCGGTCGCGGGCGCGGCCGTGCCCGACACCGACTCCGGGGACTTGCCCTGGCCGCCATTGCCGCAGGCGGTCAGGAGGCCCAGGGCGGCGGCCGTGCTCGCGAGCAGGGCCGCCCCGCGCCGCAAGGACTGGGACGTGTGCGCCATCTGTCTCACCACTCCTGGATGTCATGGCACGCGTACGAGACGTGCCCCGGGCGCTCCGTGCGCCGTCTACCCCATCCGATGGGACGAACGGCGGAAAAGTTCGGGGGCACGCCGTGGATTCATCGGGTCAGGTGACCCGCAGCGAGCGGAGTATGCCGTCCGTGGTATCGCCGTCGGCGGCGCCCTTCTGCCGCACCTGCACGTACACCTGAGGCTGGGCGTCCCCGCCGGCCGGACGGAGGGCCGCCTCCTGGATCGAGCCGCCCGCGCCGGAGCAGTCGCTCCAGGTCCGCACCCGGCCCTTCCAGGAGGTACCGGTGAACGCACGGCTGCCCTCGTAGCGGCAGCCCGAGTGGGCCAGCGCGGTCACCTTCGCGGCGACGTCGCCGTGCTCGCTCAGGCCGATGAAGACGCCGTTCACCGCGGTCGTCAGGTCCTGCCACCCGGACACGTCGTCGGCGACCTCCAGGCCCGGCTCGTGACCCGACGCCAGCCCCAGGGCCTGCGGGTTCCAGCCGGCGGCCCGCAGCTCGCCCGCCCACCCCGACGGCACCTCGGCGACCACGCGCCCGGTCGAGTCGGCGACCCGCGTCTGGTCGCCCGCGGTCCCGCCGCGCTGCACCAGCGTGACCGCGACCGCGGTGCCGCCGGCCGCGAGGACCGCGGCCAGGGTCAGCG
>NZ_JBEYFC010000849.1:0-2496 GCF_040634175.1 Streptomyces sp. NPDC007162 | reverse complement strand
GCTCACCGACGTCGTGGGGGCGCAGAACATCGCCTTCGGCCGTGCGGCCGGTGAGTGATCGGCGCGGTGCTCATCCCGGGCGCCAAGGCCCCGAAGCTCGTCACCAACGAGCTGGTCTCCCGGATGAAGCCGGGAAGTGTCCTTGTCGACATCGCGATCGACCAGGGCGGCTGCTTCGAGGACTCCCGGCCCACCACCCACGCCGAGCCGGCCTTCCGGGTCCACGAGTCGGTCT
The DNA here is from genome assembly GCF_040634175.1 of Streptomyces sp. NPDC007162. Classification (NCBI taxonomy): domain Bacteria; kingdom Bacillati; phylum Actinomycetota; class Actinomycetes; order Kitasatosporales; family Streptomycetaceae; genus Streptomyces; species Streptomyces sp. NPDC007162. Next base: position 2,261 of record NZ_JBEYFC010000849.1, on the reverse strand, counting down.
TCTACTGCGTCGCCAACATGCCCGGCGCGGTGCCCAACACCTCCACCTACGCACTCACCAACGCCACGCTGCCCTACATCGTGTCGCTCGCGAACAACGGCTGGGCGGAGGCGCTGCGCCGGGACGCCGCGCTGGCCAAGGGCCTCAACACCCATGACGGCAAGGTTGTTTACAAGGAGGTCGCCGAGGCGCACGGCCTGGACCACGTGGACCTCGACGCGCTGATCGGCTGAGCCGGAACGGCGGGGCGGCCGCTAAGTCACCTTTTCGTAAAGGCGATACGTCAACAAGCCGCGTCAATCACTCACATCCGGCCGGACCTTGTCGACAAGGTCCGGCCGGATGTGTGTATGGTCACTTTGCGACTCTCGGTCAACTCGCCTCGAACGTAACCCTTCGACCGATTCGCACACCGGTGAAACCTGCTGTGCGACGGCTGTACGCCCTTGACAGCGACATGTTTCATTGCCGACACATCGTGCCGGGTCCGGCGGATTGTGTTGCTGCGGACGCCCGACACGCCATAGAGTCGCCAACCGTCGGCATGGTGCCACGCTGACCTGTCTAGAAGTTTCCTGGTCACCAAGGAGGTAAGACGACTTGTGAATGAGTCGACATTTTCTCCCGGGGGTGGTCAACCAGGAATGCCGGTACGGGACCAGGGTCCCGCGGGGTTCGAGGCTGTCGGCTCCGTCGCGGTGCGCACCTTCACAGCAGCCCGGACTCCGCTGACCACGCGGACAGCACACCAGAGCATGGATGGCCATCACGTGAACGCCAGGGCCGGCGACGGAAGTGGCGCGCCCCACAACCACTTCGCCGACTACGACGAACTGCCCGACGGGCACTTCTACGACCCCGACGCCGAGTACGAACCCGATCCGGAGTACGCGGCCACGCTCGCGCCCGACGCCGCCCGCCAGCGCCGCGAGCGCGTCGGCCCGACCGGACGCCCGCTGCCGTACTTCCCGATCCCGGGCCCGGTGACCAGTCACGGCCCCGCGACGATCATCGCGATGTGCAACCAGAAGGGCGGCGTCGGCAAGACCACGTCGACCATCAACCTGGGTGCCGCGCTCGCGGAGTACGGCCGACGGGTGCTGCTCGTGGACTTCGACCCGCAGGGCGCGCTGTCGGTGGGTCTCGGCGTCAACCCGATGGAGCTCGACCTCACCGTCTACAACCTGCTCATGGAGCGGGGCATGGCGGCCGACGAGGTCCTCCTGAAGACCGCGGTCCCCAACATGGACCTGCTGCCCTCCAACATCGACCTGTCGGCCGCCGAGGTGCAGCTGGTCTCCGAGGTCGCCCGCGAGTCGACGCTGCAGCGCGCCCTCAAGCCGCTGCTGCCCGACTACGACTACATCGTGATCGACTGTCAGCCCTCGCTCGGCCTGCTCACGGTCAACGCGCTGACGGCCGCCCACAAGGTGATCGTGCCGCTGGAGTGCGAGTTCTTCGCGCTGCGTGGTGTGGCCCTGCTGACCGAGACCATCGAGAAGGTCCAGGAGCGGCTCAACCCGGAGCTGGAGCTCGACGGCATCCTCGCCACCATGTACGACTCCCGCACCGTGCACAGCCGTGAGGTGCTGGCCCGTGTGGTCGAGGCCTTCGACGACCACGTCTACCACACGGTGATCGGCCGCACGGTCCGCTTCCCGGAGACCACGGTCGCCGGTGAGCCGATCACCACGTACGCCTCCAACTCCGTCGGTGCCGCCGCCTATCGCCAGCTCGCCAGGGAGGTGCTCGCCCGGTGTCACGCCGAGTGAGTCTGCCCGGGGCCGACGAACTGTTCCGTACGACCGGGGGGATGGCGCTGCAGCCGTCCAGCCCCAGGCGCCCGGCCAACGGCGAGGCCCGGGTGCCGTCCCCCGCGACTCCCGCGGGGGAGAACGACGACACGGCGGCCGAGCCCGCCGAGGACGCGCCGCACGCGGTGCCCGTGCAGGGCGGCGACGGCGAGGGCGCGGAGCACGTGGCGGCGGAGGCGGAACCGGCCGAGTCCGGGGAGTCCCGCAACCGCGGGGTCTCCGCCACGGTGGCCCCCTCGGGTGCCCGGCGGCAGCCGGTGCAGGAAGGTTCTGGCGCCGACGCCCAGGCCGCGCCCCGCAAGCAGCGCGGTGGCAGGGCGCCCGCCCGGCGGCCCAGCGGGCGCGAGCGGCACGACGAGAAGATCACCGTGTACGTCTCCGCCGAGGAGCTGATGGACCTGGAGCACGCCCGCATCCGGGGACCACCCGGTTGCAGGCATACCGCAC
>NZ_JBEYFC010000848.1:0-2497 GCF_040634175.1 Streptomyces sp. NPDC007162 | reverse complement strand
GTTGACGGCGCGGGACCGGTTCGCGGCACCACCAGGTCCTTGCCGGCGGCCGTCGCGGGGGCGAAGGCCTCGCCGCCCGCGAAGGCGTCCTCGGGTACGGGCGCCGGTTCGGCGGCCTCCCCGGTGACGCGGGCCCGGGACTCCAGGTAGCCGCGGGCCCCCCAGCCGAGCACGGCCTCCGCCAGGGCGAGGCCGAGGCCGCCGTTGAACTGGTGGAGCTGGTCGGCGGTGTAACGGCAGTGCCTGCAGCCGTTCAGGTGCTGCTGGAGGTCCCGGTCGACATCCGTCCCGCCGCGCCGGAAGGTCACGTCGATCATCCGGACGTAAAGCTGGCACTCGTCCTCGTGGGCGAGTTCGCGGTGCACCTGGAGGCACTCCTCGCGCAGTCGCTCACGGGCCCGGCGCAGCTCGACCCGCGCGTCCTGCTCGTCGAGGCCCAGCAGTGCGGCGGGCGTCGACAGTGGTTCCGACTCGACCTCGGTGTGCCACAGCACGGCCCGGGAGGACTGGGTCAGGCGCTGGAAGGCACGGGAGAGCAGCCGCCGGTTCGCGGGCGGGAGCAGCCGGGCGGCGGCCCGCTCGCCGGTGCCCGCGCGCAGTTCGGGGTGCAGGAGTTCGCCACGGCCGTCGTTGTCCCATTCGGCGGCGATGCGGCGGACCGTCACCAGCAGTTGGGGACGCCAGGCGGCGGTGGGGCCGGCCTGGCGCAGGGACTCGCCGAAGAGCCGGGTGAACGCGGCGGTGGTGAGCATTCCCGCGCCGCGCGTCCCGTCGGTGCACAGACGGGCGTAGGCGAAGGCCGCTTCCCAGTGCCGGTCGAGGAGTTCACCGACGGGGTGCAGGGCGGGCGCGGTACCGGTCCACTGCTTCAGCTCGGAGCTGAGCTGCTCGTCGGTGACGTCGAACGGCCGGGCGGGGGAAGGGGAATTCCCCAGGCCTGCGTCATTCACGGCTGCATTCCTTCCAGACGCAACGCGGGATGCGGTCCATACCGTCGGGTATGCGACCGGCACACGGCCCGGCCGACAGCATGACCGGACGGGCCTGTTAAGGGGGTTCGGACTCGCATGTCCGCCGTCGGCAGCTCTTTTGAAGCGTGGGGGGCGAACGGGAGCGGCCTCGCGCATGCAGAGTGCAAATAAGTGTCCGCATGCCGACACGGCACACCTTTGCACAGGCCAGCAGCACAGAACAAGGGATCTCCGGGTTTTGCGCAATGCCCTGACCGCGCGCCGAATTGACGAATCGTCAATGAGCGAGTTGGAGCCCTGCCGCCGTATCGGCCCCGAAATTGCCACGGGGATTCACAGCCGGCCGTCGCGGCCACGAGTGCAACCATTGGAACACGGCCCGACCTGCGTCATCCGTCCGCCCTTCGGCCTTCATGAACCAATGACCGGCGGATTCAGGGGCGTTCGCCGGAGCGGTAGGCGCCGGGCGGGACACCGTAGCTTTCGCGGAAAACCCGGTTGAAGTGGAACGGGCTGGGAAATCCGGACGCGGCGGCGATCCGCTCGACCGTGAGGTCGGTGCTCTCCAGCAGGCGGGCGGCGTGTCGCAGCCGCGCCTCGCGCAACGCGCGCATCGGGGGCATCCCGGTCTGCCGGGTGAAGAGGTGGGCGAACCGGGACGGCGACAACGCGACACGCGCGGCGAGCGTGCCGACGGTGTGCGGGGCACCCGGGTCGGCGGCGATCAACTCCTCGGCGCGCCGCACCCGCGCGTCCCGGTCACCCGGACCGACCGACGCCCGGCGCGCCCCGGCCGCCGCGAGCAGCACGACCTCCTCGAGCGAACACAGAACAAGCTCACGCGCGGCACTCCCGTGGGCGACAGCGACATGCGCCGCACCCGACTCGACCGAGCCGACAGGCCCCACTGCGGATGCGCGATCCTCCGCCGGAGGAAACGCCATGGCCTCGCCCCCTTCGGGTGGTGCGCCGGTGCCGGTCCAGCGGGAGTCGGCGAGTATGCGCCGGAAGGCCGCTTCGATACGGGAGTGCGTGCCGTCCGGGGCGGTGACGGCGTACAGGCCGTCGCCGCGGGCGCACGGTCCCAGCGACTGGACCCAGGCGGGGCGGGCCGGGCAGTGGGTCCACCAGAAGCCCCAGCGGCCGGCGCCGGGGTCGACCGTGTAGCCGTGCGGGCTGCCGGGCGCGAGGACGACCAGGTCGCCGGGGCGGGCCCGGGTCCGGGCGGCTCCCTGCCGGATCAGGCCCCCGCCGTCCGTGGTCCAGATGAGCAGCCAACTGGGCGACCCCTGCGGACGGTTGATTCGGTACCCGGTCCCCTGGTGGTAGCGGCCGGTGACGACCATGCCCGGTGGCGGGGCCGGGACAGCGGTTTTGGGCAAGTCCTCAGCGTTCATGGACATCCTCTCCCCCGGTGCGTCCGCCTAGCGTGACAGCCCCCGGGCAGTCGAACGAGGAGGACGGTCATGACAGTCACGGGCAACGACACCACCATCCTGCGGCAGTTCGAGGAGGACGGCTTCGCC
>NZ_JBEYFC010000847.1:0-2497 GCF_040634175.1 Streptomyces sp. NPDC007162 | reverse complement strand
CGACGAGGCGCTGCTCGCCGCGGGGGCACCCGCACCGGACGCCCCCGGTGCCTGCCGGATAGGGGTCGAGCCGCCGTACGAGCAGGCCAAGGCGGTACTGCTGGACGCGGTCGCCACGGCCAACCACTGCCGTGCGGTGTGGAACGAGCCGCTGGCCTTCTCCACGGTGGTCGGGTTCGAGGCGGACCTGGAGGCGGTCGAACTGCTCTACACCTCGCTGCTGGTGCAGGCCACCCACGCGATGACGAAGGCGGAGGCGGCACAGCGGGCGGGTGGCCGCAGGCGCACGAAGACCTTCCGGCAGTCCTTCCTGGCGGCCTACGCCCACCGGGTCGGCGACCGGCTGGCCGCCGTCGCGGAGTCGGCCGTGACCGGGGCCGCGGTGGCGGCGGACCTGCTCCCGGTCCTGGCGGGCAGGGAACTGGCCGTGACCGGTCGCATGGAGCAGATGTTCCCGGAGACGACCACGACCCGCCTGCGCGGGGTGACCGACGAGGCGGGCTGGACGGAGGGCACGAGAGCGGCCGACCGGGCACAGGTCGGGTCCCGCCCACAACTCCGGCAGCCATGAGGCACCCACCGCCCCGCGCGCACCGGGCGGCCCGTCCCCCCGAAGCCGCGCTGAGCGGCACCGAACCCGGGGCCGCCACGGCGAGGTCCGGCCGAGCCACGCCGATGCCGCCCGGGGCGGACCACCGGAACGCGCGCGGCGGGCGGCCTGCCCACCGAAACCTGCACACCGGGCCGGCCGCCCACCGCAACCTGCGAACCACCGGAATCCGCGCGTCGGGCGCGGCCCGCCCGCCCGCATCCCCGCGTCAGGCCGGCCCGCCCGATCAGTCCCCGGCCTGCTGGAAAGTGCTCACCGTCGCGTTCGGGTTCTCCGCGGAGCCGCCCTTGCCCGCGACCGCGCCGTACTTCCACGGGAAGCTCTGCGTCGCGTCGCCCCCCGGCAGGGACACCGTGAGGGAGGTGGCCGCGAGGCTCGCCTTGTCGCCGTCCTTGCCGCGCACGTAGCTGATGGAGAACGTCGCGGAGTCGCCCTTGGCGAGCTTCAGCCTGCCGGTCTTCGCGCCCGACTGCGCCGGGACCGTCGCGGACGTGCCGCCCGCCTTCAGCGTGACCCCGGGGAACCCGTCCAGCGTGCACGGCGCGCTCTGGTTGGTGAGGCTCACGGGCACCTCGCCGGTGTCCCCCGCGGCCGGCGCGACGCTCGCGGGGCCGACCTGGACGGAGACCTTGCCGATCTCGCAGGCCGAGCCGTTCTTGCTGTTGGTGCCGGAGCCGCCGCTGTCGCAGGCGGTCAGGGCCAGGGCGGCGGCGAGGGCGGTGACGGTGAGCGGAATGACGCGCATGAGCAGATCCCCATCGAGGTCGTGACGGTGTCCCAGCATCATCACGCCCGCGGCCCGGTGCCGCGCGCCCGGCCCCGTCATCGACCGTTCCACGGCGTACTCCCACCGGCCGGCCCAGGCCGGCGGGAGCGGGCCTGGGCCGCCGGGCAGGGCCCTATTGACCGAGGTTCGCGGTGGGCAGCCCGGACGGCAGCTTGCCGCCCTCCGCCCTGGTGTAGGTCTCCTCACCGGATTTTCCTGACCAGGTGACTTTCATGCTGCCCTTGCTGACCGTGTCGACCATTCCGGTGACCCGGTTCTTGCTGCCGTCCGTGCAGGTGAGGTGGATCATCCGCATTCCGGCCTCCTCGCCGGCGGTCCCGCTGCACACCGCCCCGCCGGTCTCGAAGAGCCCGGCCTGCCTGCCGGTGACCACGAGGGCGACGATCTTGCCGCCGCTGGTGGTGATCCAGCTGCCCTGCAGCGCGTCGGACGAGGCCGTGGCGCTGCCCGAACCGGCGGAGGCGGTGGCGGCCGCGGACGCGGCCCCGGAGGGGGTGGCGGAGGAGCTGTCGCCGGAGTCACCGCCGCTGCACGCGGTCAGCGTGAGCGCCCCCACCAGACCGACGGCGGCCGCCGCGAGCCGTACGGCCGAAGCCGCCCGCGTGCGCGTCGTAGCCGTATGCGCCATGGGCGTACTCGCCGTAGCCGTAGCCGTAGTCACCGCAACGCTCCCGAGCTCTAGGGGGTCGGCCGCCCGGCTGCCCGGACGACAGCGGCAAGCTACCAGCACTCACCCAGAGGACTTGTGTATGCCGGGTAGGGATCCGCTGTGGCTACGGGCGGCCGGTCTCGCTCACCGGACCCTCACACGGACGCTGGAACACCTGGGCCGCCGTATGCGTCTCTTCCTGGTACACGATGGTTTCGATTTGGACGATCGCATGTCGTGCGTGCTCCGGGGCAGACGCTGGAACGGGCTGAGTAAAGCGGACGTCAAAGCTGTAACCGCAGGAACACCCCCCGTGCACGTGCATCTGCTCATGCATCTGCACATGAACAAGGTTATGATCCGCGCGGGTCTCACGACGGTCCTCTCCGCACCGGACGACCTGACGGTGGTCGCGGAGGCCGAGGACGGACGCGCGGCCTACGAGGCGGCC
>NZ_JBEYFC010000846.1:0-2507 GCF_040634175.1 Streptomyces sp. NPDC007162 | reverse complement strand
ATCGACTCCGACGGCGAATGGCAGAAATGGCACGCTTTCCCTATTGAATCGGCGGGTTGAAGCCGATCTGGCAGGGTGGCGTGATGGGCAACTGGCGTGTGTTCTGGGTCCCACAGAGGGCGCCGATCGTGTCCCCTCGCATACCCGTGCTCGCGGGGTGGCCAGACCTGGCGGAGCGCGAAGAGTCTGCCAGGATCCGACCTGGTGATCCGATTCTGCTGGCACCGGACTACCGCGGCGACGAGCTCCTCAGCCTGTACACGCGCAGCAGCCCTTTCCGGAACTACACGAAGGAGACGAAGCGGAACTACATCATGGATTGTTCAACGATACTTCAATAGGATGGTTCAACATCCAGCCGTCCGCCTCGCGGACGCGGAACGGCAACCAACCGGAGGGCTGAAGGAGATGAGCAGGCGTCAGTACGGTCAGTACGAAGAGGTCGACGACATCGGGGAGACCCTGTTCTGCGACGACCCCGCGCTGCTGCTCGGGGGCATCCTCATGGGTCTGGAGACCGCGGAAGGCACAGTCACCCTCGATCACGCGCAGACACGTCACATGCCCGCTGCCCTCTTCGAGTTCAGGCGTAGCCTGAGGGTGAACGGCTACGGAATCCAGTACGCCGTGCCGCAGGCAGCCTCAATCGACGAGGTACCCAAGGAACCGCAGATCGAAGGCGCCATCCTGTTCGGCATGCAGCGCCTACCGCCCGAATTCTCCGACGTGCACCTGCCCGACCCGCCAAGATCCGACGATGACGGCGTCTGCCTCGGCAACAAGCGGCCCACCATATTCGACAAGCTGCGCATGCGTGAACCACCGCGACGCGACCCCGACGAGGTCTATTTCGGCATGAAACGAAGGCCGCCCGGCTACGCCGACCTGCGCTCGGTCCCCGGATGGGAGCTGCACCAGATACCCGATGACCAGCCAGGACCGTGGCAGAACTTCGGACACACCTACTCCAGGCTGGAACTGCGGACGCCCGACGGGGACATCTACTCCCGGACCTGGGTCCCGCACGACCCCGAGTGGGAGGCCGCCGCCCTGCGTCACGGATACGTCGTGTGCCTGTGCGGCGTGACACTGGGCGTCCGCGCACCGTACGGGATGACCGACGCGCAGTACACCCCGGACATGCGCCACGAGTACTTCCGCAGCGGATGCGCAGTGGGTCTGACCGTCGGCGGACTCGTCGCCTACATCGACCACCGCTGACGCGCAACACCAAGGCGGCATGCATCGAGTACGAGCTGGGTCGCCGCCCCCGCCGTAGATCACATCGATGCTCCGACCGCAACAAGGACGGTGACACATCACCCTTGCCGTCAACACCGGTGGGTCCAGCCCTGATTGCCAAGTGGGCCACGAACCGCTGCCAAAGCCATGGACCAGCGGTGCAGTCCAACAGCAGCTCAACATGCAGAACTTGACAGGGAACGGACCTGTTCGGACGACACCACACACGCCATCCACGAGTCCCAGATCCTGCGCATCGAACGCATCCACGAAGCAGACCCCCGCGAAGCCGCCTGAACCGTAGCCGCCTACGAGACGCCCGTCTCCGACCGGATGTGGCACCTCACCGCCACCGGCACCACCCCCGCTCCCTTGCTCCAGACCCTGCTCCACCACCTCGCCGCAGGCGAGACATGGGACACCGCCATCGGAAGCCCCGTCACCGAGAAGACCGTCACCGCCGCCACCCAACCCCTCACCGACGCCGGCTGGGAGCACACCGTCGACGGACGCTGGATCCGGTGAACGAACCCCTTCCCCGGGACACCGGCATCCGGTTCGACGCATTCGCCGCCCACCAACCGAACAGCAACCTCACCACCTGGACCCTCTGGTCGACCACCCCACCTGGACCGTCACGGCATCCCCGTACACCCCCAGCCCGCTGCTGGCCAACATCTCCGAAACCCTCGCCCACGACACCGGCACCCGCCACACTCAGCCCGCAGGCCACGCACGAAAGACCAGCCTCACCACCAGCCCGCAGGCCACCGCGCCCGTCGCGGCCGGTACAGCCGGTACAGCCGGTACAGCGGCCAGCCGTTCCCGCTGATCACCGACGCACGACGGCGGGGCAACATAGCGCGGGATCGCCGGTTGGCCAAACCGGCGATCCCGCGCACCATAGACAGTCCACCGCCACGCCCTGCCCGCCCGTCGAAAGGCCCCCCCACGACCGCAAACACAGCACGAAGCGCAGCCCGTCAGGACGCAGGCAGCGGCATCCGATCACGCCGCCGCGCAGCTCGCCCGGAACAGATCCTGCGCCCGCTCCACGTCCCTCGCCGTACGCAGCTGCAACTCCAGATCCCCCGTCCCGTGGTGACCGAGACCTGACACGTCCCGTGTGAAGCCCGGAACCAGGTCGACATCCTTCGGGTCGACCTTCAGGTAGACCAGCAGCTTGCTCCGCTGCAGCGGGCACAGGACTTCTGCCGGACTTCGAACCGGACGAGCCGGAAGAACCCGCAGAACCTGAAGAGCCC
>NZ_JBEYFC010000845.1:0-2509 GCF_040634175.1 Streptomyces sp. NPDC007162 | reverse complement strand
GGTGAAGTAGTGACGTGAGCGAGGTACTTGTCGCCCCCCAGGCCCCCGAGGCAACCGCCTCGGGGGTTTCGGGGGCTCGTCGGTTCTGGCGGCGGCTGCGTGCGCAGCGGGCCGCCGTGGTCGCGGCGGGAATCGTCGCGCTGCTCGTCCTGGTCGCGCTCGCCGCGCCACTGCTCACCGCCCTGGAGGGCCAGGACCCCACCACCTACCACCCCGCCCTGGTGGACTCCGCGCGCGGTGGCGTGCCCATCGGCTCCCTCGGCGGCATCGGCGCCGACCACTGGCTCGGCGTCGAACCGCAGACCGGCCGGGACCTGTTCGCGCGGCTCGTCTACGGCGCCCGGGTCTCGCTCGGCGTCGCCCTGGCGGCGACCACCGTGCAGGTCTTCCTCGGTGTCGTCGTCGGTGTCACGGCCGGACTCGGCAACCGATGGGTTGATCAACTGTTGAGCAGGATCACCGACATCATCGTCGCCATGCCGTTGATCATCATGGCCCTGGCCCTGCTGGCCGTCGTGCCCAGCAGCTTCCCGCGGCCGGTCCTGGTCTCCCTCATCATCGGCTTCGTCGCCTGGGGCACCATCGGCAAGATCACGCGTGCCGCGACGCTCTCCCTGAAGAACCTCGACTACGTGGCCGCCGCGCGGCTCAGCGGCTGGAGCACCTGGCGGATCGCCCGCCGGGAACTGCTGCCCGGCCTCGCCGCGCCCGTCATCACCTATGCCGCCCTCATGGTGCCGGCCAACATCTCCATCGAGGCCGCGCTGTCCTTCCTGGGCGTCGGAGTGAAGCCCCCGACCCCGTCCTGGGGCCAGATGCTCACCTCCGCCAACGTCTGGTACCAGGCGGCCCCGCAGTACCTGCTGCTGCCCGCGGGCGCCCTCTTCGTGACCGTGCTCGCGCTCACGGTCTTCGGTGACGGCGTCCGCACCGCCCTCGACCCGCGCTCGGCCTCCCGGCTGCGCGTCGGAACCGGCCGCAAGCAGGAGACGAAGGCGGACGCCGGGCCGCGGACGGCGCAGCCGGACGCCGCGAAGGAGGGCCGGTCATGAACGGCTTCGCCGGATTCGCGCTGCGCCGTGCCGTGGGCGCGGTCATCACCCTGCTGGCCATCTCGGTCATCGTCTACGTCGTCTTCTACGTCACCCCCGGCAACGTCGCCCAGATCACCTGCGGCCCCCGCTGCTCGCCGGAACAGGTGCACCAGGTCGCCCAGCAACTCCGGCTCGACGACCCGCTGTACGTGCGCTACTGGCACTTCCTGCAGGGCATCGTCGCCGGCCAGGACTACTCCACCGGCACCTCCGTCGCGCACTGCGCGGCACCCTGCCTCGGGCTCTCGTACCAGAGCGACCAGCAGGTCATGCAGATCATCCTCACCAAACTGCCGGTCAGCCTGTCGCTGGTGATCGGTGCGATGCTGCTCTGGCTGCTGCTGGGCGTCGGCACCGGCATCCTCTCCGTCTGGCGGCGCGGCCGGTTCACCGAGCGCGCCCTGACCGGCCTCACCCTGGCCGGCATCTCCACGCCGGTCTTCGTCATCGGCCTCGTCCTGATGATCGTGGTCTGCGGGCAACTGGAGCTGCTGCCGTTCCCGGAGTACGTCTCCTTCGCCGACGACCCCGAGCAGTGGGCCTGGAACCTGCTGCTGCCCTGGGTGACCCTCGCGGTCGCCGAAGCGGCCTACTTCGCCCGGCTGACCCGGGCGTCGATGCTGGAGACCCTCGCCGAGGACCACATCCGCACCTTCCGGGCCTACGGCGTCGGCGAGCGGGCGATAGTCGGCCGGCACGCGCTGCGCGGCGCGCTCGCGCCGGTCATCGCCCTGAACGCCAACGACGTCGGCAGCGCGGTCGGGGGAGCCGTGCTCATCGAGACCCTCTTCGGTCTCCCCGGCATCGGCCAGGAACTCGTCCACGCCGTCACCGTGGTCGACCTGCCCGTGGTCGTCGGCATGGTTCTGGTCATCGGCTTCTTCGTGGTCCTCGCCAACGCCGTCGCGGACGTGCTGTATACGCTGGCCGACCGACGGGTGGTACTGACGTGAGTCTCGTCCAAGTCACTGACCTGACCGTCGAGTTCGGGGACCTGCGGGCCGTGGACGGGCTCTCGTTCACCCTGGCGGCGGGTGCCGCCCTCGCCCTGGTCGGCGAGTCCGGCTCCGGCAAGTCCACGGTCGCCTCGGCCCTGCTCGGCCTGCACCACGGCACGGGCGCGCGGGTCAGCGGCTCGATCGAGGTCGCCGGGGTCGACGTACAGGCCGCCTCCGACGACGAACTGCGGCGACTGCGCGGTGCGAAGGCGGCGATGGTCTTCCAGGACCCGCTGTCCTCCCTGGACCCCTACTACGCGACAGGCGACCAGATCGCCGAGGTGTACCGCGTGCACGCGCGCGTGTCACGGCGAGCCGCACGCGCGCGTGCCGTGGAGGTGCTCGACCGGGTCGGGATGTCCGGGCCATGGCCTCCAGCAGGGGCGCAGCCTCCCGCGTCCAGCTCTCGTGCCGGAC
>NZ_JBEYFC010000844.1:0-2509 GCF_040634175.1 Streptomyces sp. NPDC007162 | reverse complement strand
CATGATGCTGTGACCAGCATGGATCCTTGATCGACAGGACTTTGAAACCGCCCTGGCGTTTGGGGCTGCCTGTGATCGGTGATGCCGGGCCTCGAATTCCTCGGGTGGGAGGTAGTCGAGGGCGGAGTGTAGGCGCTCGGTGTTGTACCAGCCCACCCATTGAACGACGGCACGTTCGACCTGGTCAGCGTCACGCCAGGGGCCTTGATGCTCGATCAGCTCGGCCTTGAAAGAACCGTGGAGAGCCTCGGCCATCGCGTTGTCATAGCTGTCCGCGACGGAGCCGACCGATGCGGTTGCGCCAGCCTCAATCAGCCGCTCACCGTACCGAATTGATAGGTATTGCGACCCGCGATCGCTGTGATGAATCAGACCCGAGCCCTTCTTGATTCCGCGCCGCCACAAGGCCATCTCCAACGCGTCCAGCGGGAGATCGGTCCGCATGTGGGCGGCGAGCTGCCATCCGACGATCATCCGCGAGTACACGTCCAGGACGAAGGCGACGTATGCCCAGCCCGACCAAGTGCGGATATAGGTGAGGTCGGCGACCCACAGCTGGTTCGGCCGGCTCGCGGTGAAGCGCCGGTTGACCAGATCGGGCGGCCTGGGCGCGGTCGGCTCGGGGATCGTGGTGCGGCGCCGCTGCCCGCGGATCACGCCTTCCAGGCTGTCTTCGCGCATGAGGCGCTCGATGGTGCAGCGGGCCGCGGTGATGCCTTCGCGCCGCAGCTGATGGTGGATGCGCCGGGCTCCATAGGTCTGGCCGGACGTGTCATGGATGCGCCGGATGTGCTCGATGAGCTGTTCGTCGCGCAGGCGCCGGGCGGACTTCGGGCGCCGACGGCGGGCGTTGAATGCCGAGACCGAGAGGTCCAGTTCCCGGCATACGGGCTCGACCCCGAAGTCGTTGCGGAGGTGGTTGATCACCGCGTCAGCCTCGTGCGGGGCTGGTAAGAGCTCCTTCGCGAAAAACACCGAGGCGGCCTTCAGGATCTCGTTTGCCCGACGCAACTCGGCTATTTCTCTGCGGAGTTGGGTCAGCTCGGTCCGCTCGGCGGTGGTCAGCAGATCAGGCCGGTCCCCCTTGTCCGCCTCGGCCTGGCGGACCCAGCCGCGCAGGGCCTCCTTGTGGATGCCCAGGTCCTTCGCGACATGAGCGACCGGACGGCCCGAGGTCTGGACTTCGCGGACGGCTCGCTCAGGGCGCCGCTGTCACCGCCCCCCGGGGCCCGGCCCGCTGCGGAGTAGATCGTGCGCTGCCTGATCTTGTGGTCAAGGCGGTGGTAGTTATCAGGTGCTGCGGGCGCGTGAGCGCCGTTTGGTTCAGGGGGGCGCGTGAAGGTCCTGTGGCGATAGCGCGCCCTTCGGGCGCCGGGTGAATACGCCTTAAGGTGCCAGGCCTTGCCTCATTACGATCCGTATCGGATCAAGCGCGCTACGCATTCGCGTGGCGTGGCAATGCCCAAGGGAGCAGCCCGTGCGTCACAAGCACCTCGTCGCTCTGTCCGCGATCACCGCGGCTACCGCGCTCATGTCCACCGCGGCCATCGCGCCGTCCGCCGCCGCGCCCCGTTCGGCAGTGCACTATGTCGCGCTCGGCGACTCGTTCTCCTCCGGTTCCGGCGCCGGCGACAACGACATGTCCAACTACTGCCGTCGCAGTCCCAACGCGTATCCGGCGCTGTGGGCGCGGGAGCACCACCCCGAGTCGTTTCGTTACGCGGCGTGCGGCGGGGCAGTCACCGCTGACGTGCGCGCAGAGCAAGTGGCCGCGCTCGACCGCGACACCACGCTGGTCACGATCACCATCGGCGGCAACGACGCGGACTTCGAGGGCGTCATCCTCGGCTGCATTCTCGCACCGGTCAACGCCGAGAAGTGCGATGCGGCACTCGACCACTCCGAGTCGGTCATCCACCACGAGCTGCCCGCACGGCTCGCCGAGACCTATCGGGATATCCGGGCTCACGCACCGCACGCTCGCGTGGTGGTGGCGGACTATCCGCACCTGTTCGACGCGAACACCACCTGTCTGGCTGCCACCAAGCCGCGCAGGGAGCGCATGAACAAGATGGCCGACGACGCCGACGCGGTGATCGAGCGCGAGGCGCACGCGTCGGGCTTCCACTTCGCCGACGTGCGGACCGCGTTCCACGGACACGAGGTGTGCAACCCGGGCGGCCTCTCCAACGAGTGGATTCTGCGCATCAAGAACGACTGGGAGTCCTACCACCCGACAGCCACCGGACAGCGCCACGGATACCTTCCCCCGGTGAGCGAAGCCATCGGCTGACCGTGAAGCCGGCCGGGTGATGCTCCCGGACAGGACTCAGCGGTCGACTTGCCGCTTCTCGCACGCTGTGGCCGGGCAGCCTCCTGCGATCCTGTGCATGCTGGATCCCGTCTCGGAAACGGGCTGAAAAGTGGTTCTGGTCCACTTCTTGTGGTGTGGTGACGGGTTGTCACGAGGTAGGGGCGTGATGGTTCACCGCCGCGGCGACAGGCCACG
>NZ_JBEYFC010000843.1:0-2519 GCF_040634175.1 Streptomyces sp. NPDC007162 | reverse complement strand
GTTCCTGGCCTCCCAGGACGCGACCTTCATCACGGGATCCGAGCTGTACGTGGACGGCGGCTGGACGGCCCGCTGACGAGGTCGCCTGCAAGGTCCCCCCACATGGTTTGCTGACATGGTCCGCGGACAAGGAAGGAGGGGCGCGGCGATGGCCGAGCCCCTCCACCTGTGCACGTGCCCTGTCAGCGCGCACGCGTGTACTGGTTCACCCCGCCCACGAACGCCACCGTGGCGCGTCCGCGCAGCACCAGGACGTCCAGGTGGGCCGCCGTCTCGTTCACGGCGAGCATCTGGTTGAAGGCGTTGAGGTCGCCGAACGGCACCTCGCGGCGCGTCCAGCCCAGCTTGCGCGCCACCGCGTGCGCGTCGAGGGTGTCCTCGCCCAGCGCCGTCAGGCTCTTGGCCAGCCGGTCGTCGTGGTGGGTGAGCAGTTCGGCGACGCGGGTGTGGACGCTGTCGGTGACCGGCCCGTGCGCGGGCAGCAGACGGGTGTCGCCGTACCGCGTCATCAGCCGCAGCGAGTCCAGGTAGTCGGCGAGGGGGCGCCCGCCGGCTTCGGTCAGCTCGAAGCCGATGGACGGGGTGATGTGCGGAAGGACGTGGTCACCGGCGAACAGCAGTCCGCGCTGTTCGTCCAGGTAGACCACATGTCCCTTGGTGTGCCCGGGAGTCGGTACGACGCGCAGCTCGTGCTCGCCGAAGCGGAGCGTTTCCGCGCCGAGCCACTGGTCGGGGGCCTCCCACACGCTCGGATCGTAGCCGCCGTGGTCCATCGCCGCGATCTGGTCGGCGAGTTCGGCCGCTCCTCCCCTGCGCAGCGTCTCCAGCGAGCCGGCCGGTTCGTCGCTGCGCAGCCGGTCGAGCATCTCCAGGCCCGGCCGCTCCCCCGCGCCCAGGTAGACCCGCGAGCCCAGCAACCGGCGCAGCTCCACGGCGTTGGTGTAGTGGTCACGGTGGATGTGGGTGACCATGATGTGGCTGATGTCGCCGAGGTCGCGCCCGATGGCGGCCAGCGCCTCCTCGAGTGCCTTGCGCGCCTCGGGGATCGCCCAGCCCCCGTCGATCATGACGAGGCCGTTGTCCTCCGTGAAATTCTCCAGCAGATAGACGTTGACGGCGTGCAGGCCGTCGTTGGGCAGTGGCAGCGGAACGCGGTGCACTCCGGGCTGGACGGTCTGAACTCCGGCTGCGGCCCATGGGCCCTGGTCGAACCGCGCTGTCATGATTCTCCAATGCTTCTGGGGACCGGACCCGGCGGGGTGCGCGGGGTGCGACCCTTCCGGGTCCGTCCTCTGATCAAGCCGGATCGCCTCTGATCAGGCCAAGTCGGGTGTGCCCGTCCGTAGCCGGTGGGCGAGGTCGCGGGCCCCGCTCCGGTCGAGTTTGCCGACCTTGGTCTGGGGCAGTTCCTCGACGTCGTACACGAACTCCGGCCACTTGGCCTTGGACAGTCCGACGCTCTCCAGGTGTCCGGTCACCTCGGCCAGGTCGATGCCGTGTCCGTCCTCGGTGACGACCAGCAGCGCGACGCGCTCGCCGAGCACCTCGTCCGGGACCGCGGCGACACAGGCCCTGGCCACCCGCGGGTACCCGGCGACCGCCCGCTCGATCTCGGTGATGTCGATGTTGCGGCCGCCGCGGATGATGATGTCCTTCTCGCGGCCCATGATGCTGACGGTGCCGTCCTCGTGGGTCAGCAGCAGGTCACCGGTCGTGAAGAAGCCGTCCTGGGTCAGCACCGGCCGGTCCACCCGGCCGTCGCGGGCGTAGCCGACGAACAGAGAGGGGCCCCGGACCTGTGCCCGGCCGGTGATGCCTGGTCCGGTTTCGGCACCGTCGGGGGTCAGGGCGCGCAGGTGCGTGCCCGGGAACGGGCGGCCGTCCCTGCCCAGCCTGATCTCCTCGGGGTCGTCGGGGCGGGGCGAGGTGTGGCCGAGGCACTCCGACATGCCGAAGACGCGCAGGATCTTCGTGCCCAGTGACCGTTCGGCACGCGCCAGGGCGCCACGGTCCATGGGACCGCCGCCCACGGTGATGGCGCGGACGCCCGAGAGCGCACCGGATCCGGCCGCCTCGGCCCCCATCTGCAGCGCCATCGTCGGTACGCACATGGTCCAGCGGACCTCGGTCTCGGCCATCCGCCGCAGCGCGACGGCCCGGTCCCACTTCGACGTCAGGACGAGCGGGCCGCCCAGCAGAAGGGAGAGGTACACGCCGAAGCAGTAGGCGGCCGTCGACGACAGCGGCACGATCGCGGCCACCGCGTCGCCGGGGGCCAGGCCGTTGATGTCGATCGTGCTGGCGCAGGCGTAGCGCAGGGCCTCTTCGGACTGCACCACGCCCTTGGGCCGCCCGGTCGAGCCGGAGGTCAGCCCGATGAGGGCACCTCCCGACCACCGTGACACCTCACGGGGACCGGGCGTGGCACGGCACCCACAACATCAACCCCGACTTCGCCGCCGTCGCCCAGGCCTGCGGCGCCTACGGGGTGCGGGTGGAGAAGCCCAGGCAGCTCGCGG
>NZ_JBEYFC010000842.1:0-2528 GCF_040634175.1 Streptomyces sp. NPDC007162 | reverse complement strand
AGCTTCGTTGCATGCGTGGCGGCCCGCCACCCCCATCGTCATGATGCTGTGACCAGCATGGATCCTTGATCGACAGGACTTTGAAACCGCCCTGCCTGCGTACCGCGCTCCAGACGCAGGCAGCGGGTAGCGTGGCGAGATCGACCGCGGTGCCGATAGCGATGCCACACGACGACGGCCTTGACGCCGATGTCCGAGAACTCGTCGCTCTTTCAGACGCATTGGGAGACGCGTAACACACGCCCCTGATCGAGAACCGGATGGTCCATGTCGAAGACCTCCGAAAGCCGGGCCCGAGTTGGCCTTCTTTCCCATGCCCCTGGCACCTCGGCTGGCCCGAGCAAAGCCGTCGGCTCGGGGCCCCTCCGCTCCTCGCAGCCAGACGCGGATTGGATAAGGAAACGGAAAATGGAACTGTTGATCTCAGCTGCCCAGGTGCTGACGGGCCCTGGTGGCGCATGCATAGATGACGGAGCTGTACTCGTCAGCGGAAGCGCAATCGCTGCGGTTGGCACGCGGAAGGAGGTTGAAGAAGTCGCCCCCGCGGGCGTACAGAGGGCATCCTTCCCACAGGGCACGATTCTCCCAGGCCTGATCGACTGTCATGTGCACCTCGCATTCGACGCTTCGCCCGATCCGGTGGGTGCGTTGCGCGAGGCGGACGATCTGAGCCTGCTTCTTGGTATGGCCGGAAGGGCACAGCAACTTTTGGCAGTCGGAGTGACCACGGCACGGGACCTTGGTGACCGAGGTGGGCTCTCTGTGCGCCTTCGTGACGCGATCGCAGCGGGTGTTCTGCACGGCCCACGGATCCTTGCCGCGACGGCCCCTCTCACCCCACCTGGAGGGCACTGCTGGTTCCTTGGCGGTGAGGTTGCCGGCCAGGAGGCCATCAGGAACCAGGTGCGACGCAATGCGGAGACCGGCGCCGACGTGATCAAGGTCATGGCCACAGGTGGCGGACTTACCCGGGGCGGAGCGGCGACCTGGCAGTCCCAGTTCACCACCAAGGAGTTGCGTTTGGTCGTCGAGGAGGCCCACCGGACCGGCCTGCCTGTCGCAGCGCACGCCCACGGCACGGCCGGCATCGCGAGTGCCGTCGCCGCAGGCGTGAACACGGTCGAGCACTGCACCTGGATGGTTGAGGGCGGCTTCGAGATGCGCGGCGACGTCGTCGCCGATCTCATCGCGAAGGAGATCCACGTCTGCCCGGCTGCGAGCCCCAACTGGCGGCGCTTCGTCGAGCGGTTCGGCAGGGAGCGTGCAGAGGAACTGTTCGGCCAAGTGAGGTGGATGGCCGAGCAGGGAGTTCGCCTGGTGGCCGGAACGGATGCCGGGGTGCCAGGCGCCATGTTCGACGGCTTCGTGAACGGTCTGGAGCTCTACGAGCACCTGGGCTTTCCCCAGGACCGCATCCTCGACATGGCCACCGTCGAAGCCGCCCGCGCTCTCGGAATCGACGCCGACACTGGACAGCTCGTCGCTGGCTACCGCGCCGACTTGCTCGTCGTCGACGGCGACCCGCTCCGCGACCTGAATGCGCTGCGTGCTCTCCGCCTCGTCCTGGCAGGAGGACGTCTATACAGCAACGGCACCGATGCGGGTTGGTGACGGGGGCGACTTTGCTCCTCTGACAAGAGCCTGACCAAGTTCCATGTGCGTCCGGGGTCAGAGCCGACTGACCCAGGGCGCACCCATCAGACGCGGGCGCTCCTCTTCGGTGACTGGAGCGCGCTCTAGAGATCTTTAAGGGTGCGGGTTACGTCGGTTGGATGTGCCTGGGCGCTTGAGCGAGTGGGCGCGTCAGCCCGCGATCGGAGCGCTACGTCCAGCCGGCGTGGGGTGGCGGTGGGTCCTGGCGTCGATTGGCGCCTCTGGCGCCTGCTATGTCAGTGGCGCCGGTTATGTTGCTGGGCATGACAAGTTGGATCGACTGCGGCGTCATGGCGTGGGTGGAAGAAGAGCGGTACCGGGAAGACGAAACGGTCCTGGTCTATTTCAAGGGGACCAGCCTGGCCGCCATGGCTGAAGGCCTGTCCGCGCAGCAGCGGCCGCCGTTCGCCTACGGCAACGACCCAGCACCCGGCGACTGGGGCGTGATCGTGCACCACATGTTCAACCGCGACGACTACGACGAGATCGACTACCGCGAGCTGTGCCCCCAGGGCGCTGAGCTGACGGTGTTCGTTCCCAACCCGTGCGTTGCCAAGGCCCACGGGCCCAAGGCATACCACTACAAGGACGGCCAGATATCGTCCTGCATCGACTACGAGAACCCCGAGTACGTCGGAGAATACTGGCCCAACAAGATGGCCCCCCTCATCACGGCAGCTGGACTGGACCATCAGAACGAGACCTACGAGGAGCAGCTGACCCAGCTGGTCTGTGACCACCTGGGGCTGCCCGCATTGGATCGCAACACCATCACGGTGGGGGTCTGTGTAGCGAACGGTGGAACTCGGTCGGTTTTGTTCAGTGGCGTCCGGCGGTGAGCCGGCCGTCGAAGGTGATGTCGAAGGCTTGGAGTG
>NZ_JBEYFC010000841.1:0-2529 GCF_040634175.1 Streptomyces sp. NPDC007162 | reverse complement strand
GTACTTCGCCTACGCCGCCCGCCGTATCCATCCCGACGTACGGCTGGTGACCAGGGGCGGCAGCGTGGCCTACGACGCGCTGTTGCAGTCGTGGTAGGCGTCGCCGCCCCAGTGGGCGGACCAGCCGGTGGCGAGCAGCACGATCCGGTCCTCAGGGACGTCGGCGAGCAGGTCCGCCCCGACGGCCGTCCGGGGCGGCAGGCCCCGGAGGTCGACGACGTGTGCGGGGCCGTCGAAACGGTCCAGGGGCAGCCGGTCCAGCGCGGGCAGGCCGTCCTCGATGTGGGAGGGGGCGTCCACGTGCGTGCCGGACTGCGAACCCAGCCGCAGATGGAGGACGTTGACGCCGTCCTCGGCCGCGGTGAGCGCGGGCCGGATGTCCACCCGCGGATCCCCGGGGTAGACCGGCATGCCGGTGCGCAGGGGCACCGACAGGTCGATCAGCCGCACCCCGCTCACACCTCGGCCGGCTGGGGCTCGCCGACGGGTGCGCCGTCGGCGGCGGTGATCGGCGGCACCGGGGTGTCGACGGCACGCACCAGCCGTGGCCCCTCGGGGCCGAAGACGGCGCGGGGCTCGGGGAAGAGCCACAGCAGCGCGAGGTAGCTGACCGCGGCCAGGCCGAGACCGACCGGCAGGGAGATGTCCACGCCGCCCACGAGGTCGCCCAGGGCGCCCACGAACTGACCGGGCAGGTTGACGAACTGGACCGCGAGCAGGGCGGAGGCCAGCCAGGCGGCCATGCCGCGCCAGTTCCAGCCGCGCGAGAACCAGTACCGTCCGCCCCGCTGACGGCGGTTGAAGACCTGCAGCGACTCGGGGTCGTACCAGCCACGACGGGTGAGGAAGCCCAGGGTCATGATGACCATCCACGGCGCGGTGCACACGATGATCAGCGTCGCGAAGGTGGAGATGGACTGGGTCAGGTTGGCGGCGAAACGGCCGACGAAGATGAAGGAGATCGACAGGACACCGATGAACACGGTGGCCTGCACGCGGCTGAACCTCGGGAAGACGCTGGCGAAGTCGAGGCCGGTGCCGTAGAGCGAGGTGGTGCCGGTGGACATGCCGCCGATCAGCGCGAGCAGGCAGACCGGCAGGAAGTACCAGGAGGGCGAGACGGCCAGCAGGCCGCCCACGTAGTCCGGGGCGTTCGGGTCGAGGAAGTTCCCGGCCTTCGCGGCGATGATCGAGGCGGTCGCCAGGCCGAAGAAGAACGGCAGGATCGTCGCGACCTGGGAGAGGAAGGCCGCGCCCATCACCCGGCGGCGCGGGGTGTCGGCGGGGATGTAGCGGGCCCAGTCGCCGAGGAAGGCACCGAACGAGACCGGGTTGGAGAGCACGATCAGCGCGGAGCCGATGAACGCGGGCCAGAAGCCGGGCGTGCTCAGCGTGTGGAAGCTGCCCTGGTATCCGGCGTCGAAGTCGCCGCCGAACGCGAACGCGCCGAGCACGAACAGCAGGGAGGCCGCGGCCACCGCGATCTTGTTCACGAAGAGCATGAACCGGAAGCCGTAGATGCACACCGTCAGCACCAGCGCCGCGAACAGCCCGTACGCCAGCGCGTACACACCGTCGTTCGTCGGCAGGTGGAACATCCGGTGCGCGCCGCCCACGAGGGCGTCGCCGGAGGACCACACGGAGATGGAGAAGAAGGCGATCGCCGTCAGCAGGGAGAGGAAGGACCCGACGACCCGGCCGTGCACACCCAGGTGGGCGGAGGAGGACACCGAGTTGCTGGTGCCGTTGAGCGGTCCGAACAGGGCCAGCGGCGCGAGGATCAGCGCGCCGACGGCGAGCCCGAGGCCGGTGGCCGCCAGCCCCTGCCAGAAGGACAGCCCGAACAGGATCGGGAAGGCGCCGAGGACGCAGGTGGCGAAGGTGTTCGCACCGCCGAACGCGACCCGGAACAGGTCGAGCGGCCGGGCGGTGCGGTCGGCGTCCGGGATGCGCTCGACGCCGTACGTCTCGATCTCGGTCAGCGCCGGAGCGTCGTGCTGCTCCGCTTGGGGGCTGGTGGTCATGTCTGCTCCTCGCGGGGGCTGGCGGAGTCCAGGGTGAACAGGCTGATCAGGTCGTAGGCGACGTGCGACGCGGCGACGGAGGTGATGTCGGCGTGGTCGTAGGCGGGGGCGACCTCGACGACGTCGCCGCCGACGAGGTTGAGCCCGGCGAGGCCGCGCAGGATCTCCAGCAGCTCACGCGAGGTCATCCCGCCGGCCTCCGGGGTACCGGTGCCGGGGGCGTGTGCGGGGTCGAGGACGTCGATGTCGACGGACACGTACAGCGGCCGGTCGCCGATGCGCTGCCGCAGCGCGTCCACGGTCTCGTCGACGCCGCGGCGCAGCACGTCGGAGGAGGTGACGATGCCGAACCCGAGACGGCGGTCCTCCTCCAGGTCCCGCTTGCCGTACAGCGGGCCGCGGGTACCGACGTGGCTGAGCGCCTCGGTGTCGACGATGCCCTCCTCGACGGCGCGCCGGAACGGGGTGCCGTGGGTGTACTCGGCGCCGAAGTAGGTGTCCCAGG
>NZ_JBEYFC010000840.1:0-2542 GCF_040634175.1 Streptomyces sp. NPDC007162 | reverse complement strand
CCGGTCGTACGGGAACTGGTCGAGTCGGAGTCGTTGACGTTCATCGAAGTCGGGCCGCATCCTGTGCTGCTGCCCCCGATCCAGGACATCGCCGACCTCCATGCGACCGGGTCGACGGTCGTGGTGGGCACCCTGCGCCGCAACGAGGGCGATCTGCGGCGGCTGGTCGCGTCGGTGGCGCAGGCTTACTCGTACGGAGTCGCAGTCGACTGGGCCCCGTTGTTCCACGGGCGCGGGGCACGCCGGGTCGCCCTGCCCACGTACGCGTTCCAGCGCCGGCGGTACTGGCCCGAGATGACAGGCGGCCCGGCCGGTGTGACGGCGGCCGGGCTGGATTCGGCGGAGCACCCGCTGCTCGGGGCCATGGTGACGTTGCCGCACAGTGACGGGGTGCTGTTCACGAGCCGGCTGTCCCTCCGCACCCACCCGTGGCTCGCCGATCACGCCGTACAGGGAACCGTGATCTTCCCCGGTACGGGCTATGTCGAGCTGGCCGTCCGGGCCGGTGACAGCGTCGGTTGCGACAGGCTGGACGAGCTCGTTCTGGAAGCACCGCTGGTGCTGCCCGCCCAGGGCGGCGTCCAGGTGCAACTGGTGGTCGACGCGGGCGGGACACAGCGTGCGTTTGCGGTGTACGCCCGGCCCGACGGGCAGGACGAGTGGACGCGGCATGCCACCGGTGTGCTGAGTTCCGGTGCCGCGCAGGCCGGCGCCGAGTTCGATCCGGTGAGCCAGGCGTGGCCCGCCGCGGGCGCGACCGAAATGGATCTGAGTCAGTTCTATGCCGCCACAGATTCCTACGGCCCGCAGTTCCAGGGGCTGACCCGGGCGTGGCGGCACGGTGACCAGATCCTGGCCGAGGTTGAGCTGCCCGAGGCCGCGCGGGGCGCCGCCGGGTCGTACGTGATCCATCCGGCCCTGCTCGACGCCGCCCTGCACCCTGCGGCCTTCGCCGGGCTGAGCGACGGCGGCCTGCCGTTCAGCTTCACCGACGTGGTGCTGCACGCCTCGGGTGCCGCGCGGCTGCGGGTCACGATGACGCGTACGGGTCCGGACGAGGTGGCTGTCGCCGTTGCCGACGGCACGGGACTGCCCGTGCTGTCGATCGGGGCGCTCGCGGTGCGACCGCTCAACACCGGCTCCCTGACCGGCGGCGCGGACGACGGTGCCGTGCTCACCCTGGACTGGATCGGCATCGACCCGGCCGGCATCCCGGTGGACAGCTGGACGGTGGCCGACCGCACGGCCCCGCTCGGCGACGAGACGGCGACGCTGCCGGTGGTGCTGATGGTCTCCGGCGACCCGGTTACGGTGGCGGAGTCCTCCCACGAGTTGACCGGCTGGGTGCTGACGCAGCTTCAGCAGTGGCTGGGCAGTGAGAGCACGGTTCCACTGGTGGTCATGACCCGCGGGGCGGTTGCCGTACGGACGTCTTCCTCGGCGCCCGCCTCCCCGGAGGGCGCGCGGGGGGAACCGGTCCCGGACCTTCCGGCGGCCGCCGTCTGGGGCCTCGTACGGTCGGCGCAGACGGAGAATCCCGGCCGGATCGTGCTGCTCGACACCGACAGCGACCTGGATGCTGCCACGCTGGGCAACGTCCTCGCCGCCGATGAGCCGCAACTGGTGCTGCGGGACGGCCGGCTCCACGCTGGTCGCCTGACTCGCTCCCGTCTCTCGGCCGGGGCCCCTCTGGAACCGGCTGGAACCGTTCTCATCACGGGTGGCACCGGTGGGCTGGGCGGTGTGGTGGCGCGGCACCTCGTGTCCGCGTACGGCATCCGGAGCCTGGTGCTGCTGAGCCGGCGCGGCGCCGACGCCCCGGGCGCGGCGGAACTGGTGGCCGAGCTGTCGCAACAGGGTGCCGAGGCCGAGCTCGTGGCGTGCGACGTGGCCGACCGGTCGGCGCTCGCCGAGGTGCTGGCCTCCCGTCCGATCGGCGGCGTCGTGCACGCCGCGGGTGTCCTCGACGACGGCGTGATCGACACCCTGTCGCGCGAGCAGCTCGACCGGGTGCTCGCCCCGAAGGTGGACGCGGCCTGGCACCTGCACGAGTTGACCCGCGACCTCGACCTGTCGATGTTCGTGGTCTTCTCCTCCCTCGCCGGCATCCTGGGCGGCGGCGGCCAGGGCAACTACGCTGCGGGCAACGCCTTCCTGGACGCGCTCATGCAGCAACGCCGCCACGACGGGCTGCCGGGCCTCTCGCTTGCCTGGGGCGCCTGGACCACGGAGGTGGGCCGTACGGGTGAGCTGTCCGAGGTCGACCTCCGGCGCATTGCCCGCTCGGCGATCCCGCCGGTCGCCGCCGGCCAGGGCATGGAGCTCTTCGATCGGGCACTGCGCGCCGGCTCGCCCATGGTGGCGCTCACCCGGCTCAACGTCCGGGCCCTGCGGGATCAGGCCGGTGTGCCGGCCGTGTGGCGTGCGCTGGCGGGCGGGATGCTGCGGCGGGCCGCGGACAACACCATCGACGGTCGCAGCGGAAGACGGACACCAGGGAGGTCGCGGTGAAGCCGACCGGGCCGTCGGCGCCGGGTGCGGT
>NZ_JBEYFC010000839.1:0-2562 GCF_040634175.1 Streptomyces sp. NPDC007162 | reverse complement strand
ACTTTGTTTCTGGTTTTGGTTAGCGTCGCGGCCATGACGGACTCAAGCTCCGCACTGGTGCAGGAGCGGGCCGCGGTGGCAGACGTCTGCCACCGCCTGGGAGCCGCGGGACTGCTCGTCGGCACGGCGGGAAACGTCAGCGTGCGGGTGGGGGACCGGGTCGCGGTCACCGCGACCGGTGCGGTGCTCGCCCACCTCACCGCGGGCCAGGTGACGGTGGTCGACCTGTCGGGAGAGGTCGTCGCCGGGACGCTGCAACCGACCTCCGAACTCGACCTGCACCTCGGGGTCTACCGGCGTTTCGGCGCCGGCGCGGTGGTCCACACCCACGCCCCGATGGCCACCGCCCTCTCCTGCGTCCTCGACGAACTTCCCTGTATCCACTACCAGTTGCTGACCCTCGGTGGCGCCGTGCGAGTGGCGCCCTACGCCACCTTCGGCACTCCGGACCTGGCCGAGTCGGTGCTGACCGCGCTGGCCGGCCGCAGCGCGGCCCTGATGGCCAACCACGGCTCGGTCACCATCGGTCCGACCCTCGACAAGGCCGTCGAGAACGCCCTGTTGCTCGAATGGGCCTGCGGGGTCTACCAGCACGCGGCGGCCCTCGGAAAGCCCCGGGCCCTGGACGAGCAGCAGCAACTCGCGGTGATCGAGGCCGCGATCGCCCGCAACTACGGCACCACCCGATCCCTGCAGGAGGGCAAGCCATGAGAGTCGTCACGATGGGCGTGCACGTGCTGGACGTGCTGGTGCGGCCGGTGGACGCGCTCCCCGAGGGGCAGGGCGCGACCCTGGTCGAGGACATCAGGATGACCGCCGCCGGGACGGCCGCCGGCACCGCCCTCAGCCTCGCCAAGCTCGGCGCCACGGTGCAGACCGCCGGGGCGATCGGCGCCGACGCCACCGGTGACATGCTGGTGCAACTGCTCCGCAGGGCCGGGATCGACACCGGGTTCCTGGTCCGCCGGATCGACACCGGCACCTCGGCCAGCGTGCTGCCCATCCGCTCCAACGGGGACCGGCCCTCCCTCCATCTGCTCGGCGCCAATGTCACCTACGGCCTCGACGACGTGCCCTGGGAGGCCCTCGCTGAGGCCACCCATCTGCACCTGGGCGGACCGGAGTTGATCGGGATCGAGGTCGCCGCCAAAATCCTGCACTTCGCCAAGGAGCACGGCGTGAGCACCTCCGTCGACCTGCTCGCGCCCGGGGTGTTCGGCAGCTTCGAGCAGCTCGCGCCGGCCCTGCCTCACATCGACCACCTGCTCCCCAACGACGACCAGGTGCTGGGCTTCTCGGAGGAGGACGACCTGGTGGCCGGTGCGAAGAAACTGGTCGGCGCCGGTGCCGGGCTGGTCGCCGTCACCCGTGGCGCGGACGGGGCTCTGCTGGTCACCGCCGACGGCACCGAGACGGTCCCCGCGTTCGACATCGACGTCGTCGACACCACCGGCTGTGGTGACGCCTTCTCGGCCGGGTTCGTCTACGGCGTCGGCCTGGGCCGCACCCCGCTGGAATCGGCCGTACTCGGCAACGCCGTGGCCGCGTTGGTCGCCCAGGGCCTCGGCAGTGACCACGGCGACTTCGACCTCGCCGCCGCCGACGCGTTCGCGGCCGCGGGCGCCAGGCGGGCGTGACAGCTTCTGTCCCTCGAACCGCTGAAATCCTGCGGATGTCCACTCGCCCCCTGAGTCTGTGTTCGGACAGAGCCCGGCAACAGCTCGGTTAATAACGGCCCGCTGGTTGGTTACCGGAGAGTGAGCGGGTCATGATGACCCCATGACGTTGGCCTCGCGCGCTCTCGCGCAACTGGCGACCTGGCCCGACCTGAACCAGGTCCTACCGAGCTGCGGCCTGGGCCAGGCGGTGAGTTCGGCGCAGGGCGAGATCGCGCACTTCCACTCCGACCGCGATGTGGACCTGCGTCTGACCGCCCGTGCCGTCCGGCATTTCGCCAAGGACCTCAAGAACACGGGGGCGATCCGGATCGTCCCCGGCTCGCAGTGGGTGACGATACGGCTCGACGCCGCGAGCGACGTCGACCTGCTGCTGACCCTGGTGAGCGTCGCCCTCCAGGCCCAGCAGAACTGGCCCGACCCGGCCGACCGGCCCGTGTTCGGCTGCAACGACCAGCGGGGCGCCGGGTTCGTCAGCGCGGACACCAGCGGCATGTGACCGCGGTCCGCGGCCGGCTCACACGGTGACGACCCGGATACCCGCCTCCTCGAACCGGCCCACCGCCTCCGGCGCCGCCGCCGTGTCCGTCACCAGCGTGTCCACCAGTTCCGCCGCGCAGATCCGGGCGAACGCCCGCCCGCCCAGCTTGCTGGAATCGGCGGCGACGACCACGCGCGCCGCACGCTCGCACAGCAACCGGTTGACGGCGGCCTCCGCCTCGTCATGGGCCGCGGCCCCGTGGCGGGCGTCGAAGGCGACCACCCCGAGCACCGCCACATCCAGTGTGATCTGGCTCAACACCCCGTCCGCGAGCGGCCCGACGAGCTCGTACGACTGGGGGCGCGCCACCCCGCCGGTCAGCACGATCTTGAACTGGGGCCGTAC
>NZ_JBEYFC010000838.1:0-2567 GCF_040634175.1 Streptomyces sp. NPDC007162 | reverse complement strand
TTTTGCCAATCGGAGTGATCGGCGGCTTGGCCTATGGGCTCCGGCTCAACCTAGTGCCGCGTAAGGCCACGTTTGCCCTTCGACGACGGCGCGTAGGCGCCGGTCGTCGGCGTGACGGTTTCGCCAGATGATGTAGCGGCGGATCATGCTTCCCTGCTCTTTGTGGCTGGCGTGGTCGGTGCCGTCGAGGGTGAAGTAGCGCAGGGCGACGCCGATATCCCGGGATCACCGCTTGCCGACTTCCTGGTCGGGCCTGCCGACCGCTCAAAGGGTGATCGGGCGCTCCCGTCCACCTTCCGGGGACAGGGAGCCTTCCCGGCCTGTCACTCAGTGGGGCTCGGAGTTTGCGATGCCGGGAGCAGGCAGCGCAGCAAGGACTCCTCCAGCTCGATCAGGATGGCTTCGCTGCTGGCTACGGGGCCCGGCAGGGTGCGCCACAGGACGAGCTGGCCGTGCAGGGCGGTCCACAGGTGGATACCCAAGTTCCGTGCCTCCGTCCGACGGCCGGGGGCCGCTTCGGCGAGGTAGGCGTCAGCCGTATCGGTCCACGCCTGGAGCACGGTTTGGATGGGGTGGTCGGTGGAGGGTCGACGCTCGGGCTCGTACTCCAGGCTGAACATCAGCCGGTAGCGGCGGGGCTTGTCGATGGCGAACCTGCGGTAGGCCCTGAGAGTGGCCCGCACACGCCCCAACGGGCTCGCGCCTGCCGTGGCGGCCGACTTGCCGGCCTCGCTCATCACGACGGCCAGTGTGCGGTAGGTGGCGTCGAGGACGGTGGAGACCAGGTCGGCCTTGTCCTTGAAGTGCCGGTAGACGCTGGGCGCGGAAATGCCGACCTCGCGGGCGACCCCGCGCAGGGAGAGTGCGTCCTCGCGCCCCGTCTCCTCCAGGATGCGGGTCGCCGCGTCGAGGATCTCCTGCCGCAGCCGCTCGCCTTCGCCCCGCGCGTTGGGTACCCGCTCGACCTGCGACTTCATGGCCTTCTCCTCGCTTCCCGCAGCAGCCTACCGACCCTCGGTGCCTCCTGTCGCCGGCGGTCGGCGCTTCGTCGGGTCCGACATCCGGGCTTCCGATTCCTCGATTAACGCTGTTAGCCTAACAATCCTTCGACTAACGGCGTTAACCGATGCTGGAAAGGCACAGTCATGACCTCGTCTCCGACCCTCCCCGCGTTTACGCTCACCCGCCCGCAGGCCGCGCCCCTGGACCCCCCGCCGCTGTATGCGCAGCTACGCGAGGAGCAGCCCATCACCCGTGTCTCCCTGTGGGAGGGACGGCTCACTGCGTGGCTGGTGACCCGCTGGGAGGACGCCCGGGCGGTACTGGGCAGCCCGGCGTTCAGCTCCGACCCGGCGCACCCCGCGCACCCACCTTCAGGGAAGGCCAGCCGCAGAACCCGCGCGGCTTCTTCGCGAGCCACGATGACCCCGTCCATGGGGCGATGCGGCGCACCCTGACCCGGGAGTTCATGGTCAAGCGCATCAACGAGCTGCGCCCGGCCATCGCCCGCCTGACCGACGAGCTCCTCACCGGCCTGACCGAGCTGAGCGGTCCCGCCGACTTCGTGGAGCACTTCGCGCTGCCGCTGCCGTCCCTGGTGATCTGCGAGCTGCTGGGTGTGCCCTACGAGGACCATCCGTTCTTCCAGGCGCAGTCGAAGACCCTCGTCGATCTGAACGCCCCGGCAGAGGAATCCGCCCGGGCGTTCGCCAACCTCGGCGAGTATCTGCTGGGCCTCGTGCGGACCAAGCGCACCACGCCCGGGAACGACGTGGTCACCCGTCTCGCCGCTCAGGTGGACGAGGACGTGATCACCGACCAGGACGCCGCCGACCTGAGCGCTTTCCTGCTGTTCGCCGGCCATGAGACGACGGCGAACATGATCGCGCTGAGCACCATCACCCTCCTCAACCACCCCGACCATGTACCGCACATCCTCGGCGGACCGGACCAGGTCGCGAGCGCGGTGGAGGAACTCCTGCGCTACCTGTCCATCGTGCACGGCGGACTGCGCCGCACCGCCGTCGAGGACGTCACCATCGGCGGCGTGACCCTGCACGCGGGCGAGGGCGTGATCGTTCCCGTCCATGTCGCCAACCGCGACCCGGAGTTCTTCTCGAACCCTGACGACCTGGACCTGGAGCGTGCCAACGTCCGCCAGCACCTGGCCTTCGGCTATGGCATCCACCAGTGCCTGGGCCAGCCGCTGGCCCGTGCCGAACTCCAGATCGTCCTGCCCGAGGTCTTCCGCCGGCTTCCCCATCTGAAGATCGCCGTACCGATGGAGGAGGTCGCCTTCAAGCAGGCCACCGCCGTCTACGGCGTCCGCGAACTGCCCGTCACGTGGTGACCGCAACCACCTGATCCCCCACCAAGAGCAGGGAAGAAACGTCATGAACAACGTCATGCGGGTAGAAGTCGACGTCCCCAAGTGCGTCGCCTCGGGCCAGTGCGTACTGCTCGCCCCCGACGTCTTCGACCAAGCCGTGAACGGACGGAGTTCCAAGAGCTTCGTCGACGAGGGGCGGCTCGACGCGATCCTCGCCACCATCCGGCCGCACGACCTG
>NZ_JBEYFC010000837.1:0-2569 GCF_040634175.1 Streptomyces sp. NPDC007162 | reverse complement strand
ACTCCGTGCCCACGGGTTCGTGAGTACTACCGACAGCAGACGACACTGAGACCCCAGCCGCCGTAGCGGTCGGGGTTTTTGCGTTGCCCGGGCCGCGTGGGCGCGGTGGGTGTTTCGGAAGGCCCGGTGCCGTTCGGCCTCGGTCATGCCGGGACCCTGGTCGATCACGTGCCGCCGTCGGCCTGGCCAACCAGCGGGAGACGACGGTGCTCTGGGACCGGCGCACGGGCACCCCGGTGGGCCGGGCGATCGTCTGGCAGGACACCCGCACCGCGCCCCTGGTCGAGGACCTGGGACAGCACCCCGGAGAGGAGTTCTTCCTCGACCGGTGCGGTCTGCCGCCCTCCACCTACTTCTCGGCGCTGCGGCTGCGCTGGATGTTCGACAACGTCAAGGGCCTGGAACAGCGTGCCAGGGACGGCGAGGTGCTGTTCGGCACGATGGAGAGCTGGCTGATCTGGAACATGACCGGTGGCGCCGGCGGCGGTCTGCACATCACCGACGCCACCAACGCCAGCCGCACCATGCTGATGAACATCCACACGCTGACCTGGGACGAGGAACTCCTGGCGTTCTTCGGCGTCCCCCGCGCGATGCTCCCCGAGATCAGGCCCTCCGCGGAGATCTACGGCGAGGCCGGCCCGCCGCTCGCCGGTGTGCCCATCGCGGCCGCGCTCGGCGACCAGCAGGCGGCCCTGTTCGGCCAGACCTGCTTCTCCCCGGGCGAAGCCAAGTGCACGTACGGAACGGGCAGCTTCCTGCTGCTCAACACCGGTACCGACGTCGTGCGGTCCCGGCACGGGCTGCTCACCACGGTGGCCTACCGGATCGGTGACCGGCCGCCCGTCTACGCGCTGGAAGGGTCGATCGCCGTCACCGGTTCCCTGGTCCAGTGGTTCCGTGACCGGCTGGGACTCATCAACAGCGCCCCGGAGATCGAAACGCTCGCCCGGACCGTCGAGGACAACGGCGGCTGCTACATCGTGCCCGCCTTCTCGGGCCTGTTCGCACCGCGCTGGCGCAGCGACGCGCGCGGAGTGATCGTCGGACTCACCTCGTACATCACCAGCGGGCACCTGGCCCGGGCGGTCCTGGAGGCCACCGGCTGGCAGACGCGGGAGGTCGTCGACGCCATGAACGCCGACTCCTCGGTGCGGCTGAAGGAGCTGAAGGTGGACGGGGGCATGACGGCGGACAACCTCCTCATGCAGTTCGTCGCCGACGTGCTCGACGTGCCCGTGGTACGGCCCATGGTCTCCGAGACGGTCTCCCTGGGAGCCGCCTACGCCGCCGGGCTCGCCGCCGGCTACTGGCCGGACCTCGAGGTACTGCGCCGCAACTGGCACCCGGCCGCCCGCTGGCTGCCCGCGATGGACCCCGGCCACCGGGAGACGGAGTACGACAACTGGCAGCGCGCCGTCGAGCGGTCGCTAGGCTGGATCAGACGACCGCAGCCCTAGCGGGGCGGGCGAATTTCCTTTCCGTCATCTGTTTCCCGTCCGTCGACAGCTGTTCCTTCTTTCCGCGTCCTGTTCGCTTCCCTTCGGGCTTGTGTTGACGCGGTGGAAGCCGGATGCCCGGACCCCTACCGTTCATTCGCAGGCGCTTTTCCGCGACCTCGCTTGAAATGGCCGTGAAGGTCTTCAGCAGTTTGTTCGGGGTATTGCCTGAGGACGAGGAATTCGTGGCGAGGGCCCGGCAGGAGGACCTGTCCGTCCGGCTCGTCCACACCAGGCCCGACTGCGAGATCTTCGTGGCACCCCAGGGAGTCCTCGTCGGCGGGCAACCGCAGGGACCGGCGGCGATCACCCTCAAGATGTCCTGCGACACGGCCCACGCGCTGTGGATGGGACGGCTGCTGGTGCCCGTGGCCATCGCCACGGGCCGGCTCCGCATCCGCGGCAAGGTCGCCAAGGTGCTGGAACTGGTGCCGATGCTGCGTCCCGCCTTCGACCGCTACCCGGACATCGCCGCGGCCTCCGGCATCGGCGGGTGACCGGCCGCAGCGCATCCGTCCCGACCACGGAACCATCGTGCAAGGAGTGACATCCCCGTGAACACCGCTCTGTCCGAATCCGTGTCCGAGGCGGCGCTGAACTTCGACGTACATGTTCAGGTCCAGGGCGTTCTGGCTCGCCGTTCCGCGGCGGGCGCGGAGCAGCGCGATCAGCTCATGCCGGGCCACGAGGGTGCCGTACCTCTCGACCAGCGGCTCCAGCAGGTTCATCTGGGTCGGTGACACCGGCACCATCCGGCTGCCGTACCTGAGCAGTCTGTCCTGATCCAGTACGGGCACGCGGTGCGTGCCGGCCCTGGCCCGGAGCGCCGCGACCCGGGCGGCGAAGTCGGCCCTGCTGACCGGCGCCCGGATCCAGTCCTCCCGTGAGTCGCTCAGCACCGGCGGGGTCGCGCCGTTCTCGACCACGAGGAGCCGCGGGATTCCCCGGCGCCGCAACTGCTCCAGTTCCTGCACCTCGACCGGCCAGCGCAGGACACGCACGTCCTGGGTGGCTGAGAATAACTGCCCCTCACTGTATTGCGGCACGAATTATCGTCCCCTTTCGGGTGC
>NZ_JBEYFC010000836.1:0-2583 GCF_040634175.1 Streptomyces sp. NPDC007162 | reverse complement strand
CGACCGGCCCGTCCCCACCGTGTGCGCCGGCGGCGGGCCCGGCGGCGGACCTGAGCCGTTCCCTTCAGGCTCCCGCAAGACGCTGTCCGACGCCCGGGAGCGCGGCACTTGGACACCCCGGCCGGACGGGATGGTCCTGCAGTCCCGTCGTGAAGGCGCCGGCCGGGAGGCCAAGCACAGCACACAGGAGAGCCGTGCCGCCGACACTCCGGCGCCGATGTTCACCGCCGAGGCCCACCGCTGGTCATGGTCCCTGCGCAGCAACAGCCAGGCCAACGCCACCGTCCGTCCGCTGTCCGAGCCGGCCGGCACGCTGTTCTTCGGACACCGGGCCAACGAGTGCACCTGGGTCGCTGAACCCGCCACACCGCTGGCCTCAGAAGCCGATGTGCCTGCCGTTCCCGAGCCGATCCGGATCACTGCCCAAGAGGCCGGCCTCCTGCAGACCTTCCCGGCCGACTATCCCTGGGCCGGGAACAAGGGCCAGCAGTTCTCGCAGATCGGCAACGCCGTCCCGCCGCTGCTCGCCGGCCATCTCCTCGCCCCGCACCTCGGCGTCCGCCTCGATCCCGACGACTTCACTCTCGCCGCCTGATGCCCCACACTCCCGAACCCGACGAAGACCACGACCTCTACGCCAGCGCGCCACGGCAGCCGGTGTTCCACGTCGAGCAGGCCCTCCTCGGAGCCCTCCTCCTCGATCCACACCGCCTCGGTGACCTGACCGGCATCACCGCCGAGTCCTTCTCCACCGCAGCGCACACAGCTCTGTTCGCCGCGATCAGCGCCCTGCCGCCGCCCGACCCGGACGAGCACGCGAAGAACGCCACGTGGCTCGATCGCGTGCTCACCACCGCACGCCAGCAGGCACACGGGCTGACCGCCTCCGACCTTCACGCGCTCGTCCAGGTCTGCCCCTGGCCCCGCCACGCCCCGGCGTACGCGCGGATGGTCGAGGCCGAACATGCCCGCCGTCGCCTTGAGGTAGCCGCGGAACGCCTCGTGCACACCGTCCACGACGCCTCCCTCCCCCACCCCGTCCAGACGGTGCTCACCGAGGCCGACGCGCTCGCCACGGTCGTGGACGACATCGCAGCCCGCTTCCCGCCACGCGCAGGCGTCCTGCCCCGCACCGCGGCTCCGCCACCACCCGCAGCACCCGACTACATAGAGGCAATCGAGGAAGAGCGGCTGCTGCTCGCAACCGCCACCGCCTACCCAGCCGGCATCGACGCCGTCCCGTGGCTGCTCCCCGGCGACCTCCTCGTGCCGCTGCACGCCGGCCTGTGGCAGTGCCTGACCACCCTGGCCCGCCGCCAGGAGCCCGTCGACCCCGTCACCGTCCTGTGGGAAGCGCAGCAGCGCGGCCTGCTCGACGACGGAAGCGATCCTGGTGAGGTGCTGCGGATGCTGGCCGAACCGGCGGGATCCGTAGAGCACTGGGGCGAGCGTGCTCTGCAGCGTTCCCTCCTGATCACCGCCGAGCACACCGGCCGGCACATCACGGCGTTCGCCGGCGACCCGGCGAACACCCCCTTCCAGCTCGTCGTCGGCGCCCGACGCGCCCTCTCCGACATCGGCGCCGTCCGCAGCCGCTGGCAGAACGCCACCACACCCACCTGCTGCCCGCCTCCACCTCGGCGACCGGCGCCCACCACCCGCGCCGGCCCACCAACCACCACGGCCGCGCACGCCTCTCGCCCCGTGCGAGCAGCCCGATAGCCCCCGCATACGCCGGTGGCCGAGGTGGAGGCCCGGCCACCGGCAGAACAGACGAGACCCCCACATGACTCCCGCCATCGACGCCCACGTCCGCCTCGAAACCCACCCCACTCACCCGAGCGCCGTCCAGGCCGTCCTGACCGGCAGCCAGGCTCACGTCGCCCTCATCGCCCTGGAGTCTGCCGAGTGGAGCGTCGCCGCCACCAACGTCCTGGTCCTGG
The DNA here is from genome assembly GCF_040634175.1 of Streptomyces sp. NPDC007162. Taxonomy (NCBI): domain Bacteria; kingdom Bacillati; phylum Actinomycetota; class Actinomycetes; order Kitasatosporales; family Streptomycetaceae; genus Streptomyces; species Streptomyces sp. NPDC007162. Next base: position 640 of record NZ_JBEYFC010000836.1, on the reverse strand, counting down.
CCCGCATCGATCACGAGGAGCCCCACTGGGCCAAGGACGCAGCCGAGCGCCTGCGCGCCGAAGGCATCACCGTGGAGATCACCCCTCGGCTCCAGAAGGCCATGAACGAGGAATGGACCTGGGCCAACTACCCGATGCCGTGGTGCACCCGCAGCGAGATCCTCAAGGTCTCCAACCAGGCGCAACAGATCCACGACGACATCCGCCACGGCCACCCTCCTCATCCACGCCCACGCGCCGTCGCCGTCGGCACATACCTTCACCGGAGCAGCAAGTCCGTCTACCTCCACGGCGAAAACCACCTCCGCCAGATCGCCGACACCTTCGGCTCACCCGCAGAGGCACTGCTCGCCTTCGAGAAGATCCACGCAGCCGCGATGCGCCCCGGCCCGGCGCCTCTGACCGACACCGAACGCGCCGCCATCGCAGCGCGCTCCGTCTTCGACGTCACCACGGCCAAGGTCCAACCGTCCCGTCCGGCCCCGGAGACAGTCCCCGTCTACCTGGCCGACGCCGGCGACCACGATGCACTCCTGGAGGCGTTCATCGACTCCGACGGCGAATGGCAGAAATGGCACGCTTTCCCTATTGAATCGGCGGGTTGAAGCCGATCTGGCAGGGTGGCGTGATGGGCAACTGG
>NZ_JBEYFC010000835.1:0-2586 GCF_040634175.1 Streptomyces sp. NPDC007162 | reverse complement strand
ACGCACCTGACGCCGCGCGGCCCGCCCTCCTGGCGGACGACGGGCCTTTCGCAACAGACCCTATTTCCCGGTCAGTTCCGCGGGCCGTGCCGAAGGGCCGCCCGGGCCGGCGACGGACAGGGAGCCGGGGCTCTGGGACGGTGCCGGTGCGTCGGTCAGCCAGTGCTGGCTGCTGGTGTGGTCGCGGACCTTGACCACGATGTCGTCGCCGGGGTTCACACCGGCCGTGGCGAGGGCGAGGGTCTCGTCCCAGTGGGGCAGCAGCTCGCCCTGCACGGTCAGGTCGTAGCGGACGTCCTTGCCGCGGTCGGCGTCATCCTCGGCGCAGGTGCCGAGGATGACCACCCCGGCGTCCGCGTGCGAGTCCAGGCACAGGCCGTCGCCGGCCACGCTGCGCAGTTCCCCGTCGCTCTCGAACGCCCACTGCTGGGTGTTGGCCGTGGAGCACACCGCGAGCACGACGCTCGCCCCGGCCTTCGGCTCGCCGTTGATGTCGAGGCAGAGCTGGGCGGCGGCGTTGCGCAGCCGGGTCGCGTGGTCGGCGGGCAGCCCGGCCGTCCCGGAGGTGGGCGTGGCATCGGGCGTCGCCTCGGGGTCGGTGCCGCCGGGGACGAGTCCCGCGGTCGCGACGGCGCCGCTGCCGTCGCCGCCGCCGGACAGGGCGCTGACGGCGAGGACGGAGGCCAGCAGTCCGGCGCCGGCGACTCCGACACTGGTCAGCAGCGTCTTCGACGACCAGGGGCCGGGCGGGCGGCGGACCGGGATGCGGGCCAGGATCCGGGTGCGGGCCGCGGCGCGCCGCCGGCCGCCCCCTCCGGAGCGCCGGGCGACGCGGGTCAGGGGCTCCTCCTCGCTGCCCTTGCGTCCGGGGCGTGAGTCGAGGTAGCGGCGGGCCCCCCAGCCGAGTACCGCCTCGACGAGCAGCATTCCCAGGGCGTCCTCGACGTGTCCGAGCTGCTCGGCGGCGGCCCGGCAGTAGGGGCACTGGGCGAGGTGCTCCTGGACGTCCGGCAGCAGGGCGCCGCCGCGGCGGATCGGAACGTCGAGCAGCCGGTTGTAGTAGCGGCACTCCTGGGAGGGTGCGAGATCGCGGTGCGCGCGGACACAGCCTTCCCGGAATTTCTCCCGGGCGTCCTCCAGCGCCGCCGACGCGGTTGCCGTGTCCATGCCCAGCAGACCGGCGGGTACGGTTATCGGCTCGGCCTCGACCTCGGTGTGCCAGAGCAGGCTCTGGGCGAGCGCCGGAAGACCCAGGAATGAACGCTCCGCGAGAGCGCGGTTTTCCGGTGCCGTGGGCTTGGTGGCGCGCATACCGCGACCACCGGCCGGTTTCCCGAGGTCGGGGAGAACCTCGGCTATTCGATCCTCGGCGGACCAGTTGGCGACCGTGTCACGGACCGAGAGCAGCAGCCGGGGCCGGATCGCGTCGGCCGTCTCACCGAGGGCCACCCGGTCGAGGACCTGGTGGAAGGCGGCGGCCGCGACCATGTGCGCGACGGGCCCGGAGGCGGCCAGGCAGATGACCGCGTATTCCTGCACGGGCCGCCAGTGCCGGGCCATGAGGAGCGCGGCGGACCGGGAGGCCTCGATGTCGGAGCCGGCTCGCAGCGGGGCGGCGAGGGACTCGTCGGACTCCCCCGCACCACCGCCCGGCGGCGGATAGGGCGGGCGAGGCGGATGGGGGGTTGGCACTGAGCGGATTCCTTTGGTGCGGTGGTGCGTACCACTTCGGTGCGCGGGCGGGGAGCGGGAATTCGCCGGCCGGGTGTCGGCAGTGTTCCCCAACTGTCTAATTGGTCCCGGCCATTACCCCCCGCTTGGATGATTAACCCTCGCACAAGTCTCACACGAGCAACAAGGCGCCTGTACAACATCGACAGCATTGACAGAAAGTCAGAAAGGCGGCGGTGGCTATTGCCCCTTCATGGCCGCATTCACCATTTCGCGCACCCCGTGTGAACCACGCGCACGCACAGGCTCCGCACGCACACTCCCGCCCCACCGGCACGGGTGGTCCACTGATGACCGGCCCTCCTCGAAAGGCCCCGCGCAGAACGGCGGCTCTCCTGCGCGAAACAGGCCGCCGGCCCCGTTCCTCCCGCCCTCGGCCGGCGGCCACGGGGAGGGGTGGTGGCCTGCCCCCGTACGTCCGGGCGGGGTCGCGGCCACCGGGACGGAGCCGGTCCGCCACCGCGTGGCCCTCCGGCTCCGCCCGGTGCGCGCACGACGCCGTCAGATGTCCAGTCTGCTGATCCGCACCGCGCCCGAGGGCTGACCGGGGTGGGCACTGGTCAGGGTCAGCCGGAGCCGGGAGCCCCGTACCGCGGTGAACGTGATGACGGTCGGGGCGTCCGAGGCGGTCGCCCACTCCACCGCCGTGCCGGTCACCGGCCGGTAGGCCGTTCCGTCCCAGACCGCCACCTCCACCGACGCGGGCAGCGTGTGGGTGGCGTCCACGGTGAAGGAGACCTCGGCCCGGTCGAAGGCGCGGGTCCGCCCGAAGTCGACCGACACCCAGTCCCCGGTCCCATCCGCGAGCCCTCGCAGGGTGCCGAAGATCCGCATGTCGGCCGCCCCGGAGATGGG
>NZ_JBEYFC010000834.1:0-2621 GCF_040634175.1 Streptomyces sp. NPDC007162 | reverse complement strand
CGGCTGGCTGCACACCTACAATCACCACCGCGGACACACCGCGCTGAAGGGCCAACCACCCGCCAGCCGCGTTCCCAACCTCTCGAGGCAATACAAGTAGGTGGTCGACGAAACCGGGGTCCTGATGCGAGAAGCCGTTGTTGTCCTGGCGCCACACGTGCGAGGTCAGCAGGTAGTTGAGGGAGGCGATCGGGCGGCGCCAGGGGAGTCGGCGGGCGACGCGCAGCCACTTGATGTGCTGGTTCGCCATGGAGTCGACGATGTGGACGAAAGCCTCGTAACAGGAGAACAGGCCATGCCGGCCGGTGAGGAGATAGCCCTCCAGCCAGCCCTGACAGGTGTGTTCGGAGAGGATCTCCACCACCCGGCCGCCGCGCTCCAGGTGCTCGTCCGTCGGCAGTACCTGGGCCTCCCACGCCTTGCCGCTCGCCTCGTAGACGGCCTGCAGGCGGTTGGAGGCCGTCTCGTCCGGTCCGACCAGCCGGAAGTCGCGCCGCTCGCCCGTGTCGGCCATCACCTGCGCCAGCAGGTCGCCGAGGACGCGGGTCGGCTCATGCGCTGTCGTGCCGGGCTTGTCGACCGGGACGGCGAACCGCTCCAGGGGCGGCACGGGCAGGTCGTGCAGAAGCAGGCCGCCGTTGGTGTGCGGGCTGGCGCCCAGGCGGTGCGCACCGTCGGGGACACAGGCGAGGACCTGTTCCCGGGGGCGTCCGTGCTCGTCGAAGAGTTCATCGGGCCGGTACGAGCGGAGCCATCGCTCCAACTGCCGCAGATGGTCCGGGTTCTCGCGTACGGCCGGCAGCGGCACCTGGTGCGCTCGCCAGGTGCCCTCCACCGGGAGGCCGTCGACCTCGGCCGGCCCGGTCCAGCCCTTGGGCGTGCGCAGCACGATCACCGGCCAGCGTGGGCGTTCGGTGATGACGGAACCGGTGCGGGCGGCGTGCTGGAAGGCGGCGACACGGTCCAGGGCCTCGTCCATGGCGCGAGCCATCGTCTGGTGGACGGCGCGGGGATCGTCCCCGGTCACGTGGAGGGGCTCGTGGCCGTATCCCCTGAGCAGGGAGTCGAGTTCGGGCTCCGGTATCCGGGCCAGGACCGTCGGGTTGGCGATCTTGTAGCCGTTGAGGTGCAGGATCGGCAGGACGGCACCGTCCCGTACCGGGTCGAGGAACTTGTTCGAGTGCCAGGAGGCGGCCAGTGGGCCCGTCTCGGCCTCACCGTCGCCGATCACGCAGGCCACCAGGAGCCCCGGATTGTCGAACGCGGCCCCGTAGGCATGAGAGAGGGAGTAGCCCAGCTCGCCGCCCTCGTGGATCGATCCGGGGGTCTCGGGTGCGACGTGACTGGGGATGCCGCCCGGGAAGGAGAACTGCCGGAAGAGGCGCGTCATGCCGGCCGCGTCCCGCGTGATGTCCGGGTACGTCTCGGTGTAGCTGCCCTCCAGCCAGGAGTTCGCCACCACGGCCGGCCCGCCGTGACCGGGCCCCCAGACACAGATCGCGTCCAAGCGCCTGGCTTTCACGACCCTGTTGAGGTGGGTGTGGACCAGGTTCAGGCCCGGTGAGGTGCCCCAGTGCCCCAGCAGTCGCGGCTTGACGTGCTCAGGCGCCAACGGCTCGGTCAGCAGAGGGTTGGCCATGAGGTAGATCTGCCCGACGGCCAGATAGTTCGCCGCCCGCCAATGGGCATCCAGAGCGCTCAGCTCCTCCTCGTCGAGGGGGTCGGGGGTGTCCGGAGTGTCGAGAGAGGTCTCGGTAGTGGGGCCGAGCGGCATGACGAACCCTTCTCGCAGGAGGCTGATCAGGAACTTCCGGGACTGAGACCGGGGAGGTGCTCGGTTTCGTCGATGAAGGCGCGGGCGACGTCCGCCAGGCGGCGGTTGTGGGCGCGGGCGTAGGCGCGCAGCGTCGTGAAGGCCCGCTCCATGTCCGTGTGGCGGCGTTCGGCGAGCTTTCCCTTGGCCTGTTCGATCAGGACGCGGCTGTTGAGGGCGGTCTGCAGCTGTTCGTTGAGGAGGGTGCTGCGCTCGGTGGTGCGTTGTTGCAGCAGGCTGATGGTGGCGACGTCGGCGAGGGCCTGTGCGAAGGGGGTGGCGGCGGGGCTGATGGGCGCCGGGGTGGTGTGGAAGAGGTTGAGGGCGCCGACGACCTCGTCGCGCAGGCGCATGGGCAGTGCCTGGACGGCGGTGAAGCCGATGCGCTGGGCCTGGGCGGTGAACAGGGGCCAGCGCGCGGCTTCGTCGCGCAGGTCGGGAACGGAGACGGTGATCCCGGTGTGGAAGCAGTCCAGGCAGGGGCCTTCGTGGTTCTGGAGCTGGAAGAGTTCGAGGAGGCGCACGCGTTCGTCGGAGGCGGCCATGACACGCAGCACGCCGTCACGGTCGGCGAGCAGGACGCCCGCCGCACCCGCGTCGAGCAGATCGACGCAGCGGTCGGTGAGCAGGCGCAGGAAGTCCATGAGGTCGAAGTCGGCGACGAGACTGTCCGCCAGCTCCACGAACGTCCGGGCCATCAGCTGTTCCTTCATCGTGCACACCTCTGTTGGTGGGGCGTGAGCATCAGTGCTCCGTAAGTTGTTAGGCGGCCCGGGAGGGCCGGATGTGGCTGATCGGTGCTTGCCTT
>NZ_JBEYFC010000833.1:0-2624 GCF_040634175.1 Streptomyces sp. NPDC007162 | reverse complement strand
GGCGCTCGCCCGCGGCGAGAAGATCGGTGCGGGACCGGTGCTGCGCGCCTGGCGCGGACTGCTGCCTTCCTCTCCCGCTGGTTCCCGATAAAGGGCACTAGCACCTCAAGCTAGCGCGTCTGCCATTCCGCCACCCGGACAAGGTGTCTGTCGTGCGGGGTTTCCCCCGCGGCGACGAAGGAAACACTACCAGGCTTTCCGGGGTGGCCGATCACACCCCGTTCCGGGCGTGGCCGGGCGTGAACGGCGTGTGACGGGCCGGGACCGGCCTTGGGGGCGGAGCCGGAAGGGAGAGAGGATGGCAGGGACCGGCCGGCAGTGACAGCAGGAGGAATCAGCGTGAGCGAGACGGACACGTCCAGGGGCGTCACCGGCGAGGACGAGGTCGTGGACCTCTGCCGCGAGCTGATCCGGTTCGACACCAGCAACTACGGCGACCACTCGGGTCCGGGCGAGCGCAAGGCCGCCGAGTGGGTCGCGGAGAAGCTCGCCGAGGTCGGGCTCGAACCGAAGATCTTCGAGTCGCACCCGGGCCGCGCCTCCACGGTGGCCCGCATCGAGGGCGCGGACCCGTCCCGCCCCGCCCTGCTGATCCACGGACACCTCGACGTCGTACCGGCCAACGCCGACGACTGGACCCACCACCCCTTCTCCGGCGAGGTCGCGGACGGGTGCGTGTGGGGCCGGGGCGCCGTCGACATGAAGGACATGGACGCCATGACCCTGGCGGTCGTCCGCGACCGGCTCAGGAGCGGCCGGAAGCCGCCCCGGGACATCGTGCTGGCCTTCCTCGCCGACGAGGAGGCCGGCGGCACCTACGGCGCGCGGTTCCTGGTCGACGACCACCCGGACCTCTTCGAGGGCGTCACCGAGGCGATCAGCGAGGTGGGCGGCTTCTCCTTCACGGTGAACGACCAGCGGCGGCTCTATCTGATCCAGACGGCCGAGAAGGGCATGCACTGGATGAAGCTCAAGGTGGCCGGGACCGCCGGGCACGGCTCGATGATCCACCGCGACAACGCGATCACCGAACTGTCCGAGGCCGTCGCCCGCGTCGGCCGGCACAAGTTCCCGGTGCGGGTCACCAAGACCACCCGGGCCTTCCTCGACGAACTGGGCGACGCGCTCGGCACCGAGCTGGACCCGGAGGACATGGAGTCGACGCTGGCCCGGCTCGGCGGCATCGCCAAGCTCATCGGGGCGACGCTCGGCAACACCGCCAACCCCACCCAGCTGAACGCCGGTTACAAGGTCAACGTCATCCCGGGCGAGGCCACCGCGCACGTGGACGGACGGTTCCTGCCCGGCCACGAGGAGGAGTTCCTCGCCGACCTCGACCGGCTCCTCGGCCCGAACGTGGTCCGCGCGGACGTGCACTCCGACAAGGCGCTGGAGACGTCCTTCGACGGGGCCCTGGTGGAGGCCATGCAGTCCTCGCTGCTCGCCGAGGACCCCACGGCCAAGGCGGTCCCCTACATGCTCTCCGGCGGCACCGACGCCAAGTCCTTCGACGACCTCGGCATCCGCGGGTTCGGCTTCGCCCCGCTGAAGCTGCCGCCGGAGCTGGACTTCGCCGGCATGTTCCACGGCGTGGACGAGCGGGTGCCCGTGGACGGGCTCCAGTTCGGCGTGCGCGTGCTCGACCGTTTTATCGACGCCTCGTGAAGCAATGGCTCGGGCTAATCGGGCGGCTGTGCGAGTTCGACTGAGAAGAGTGAATGCGACGATAAGCTCGTAGCTCCATTAGTTCCTCCTCGTTACACATCATGCGATCCGCTACTTGGGACCGCATTGCCAACAAGGAGGAATAATGCTCAAGAAGGTCGTCGCCGCTGCGGCTGCCACTGGTGGTCTGGTTCTCGCGGGTGCGGGCCTGGCCGTCGCCGACTCGGGTGCTCAGGGTGCCGCCGTGGGTTCCCCGGGTGTCATCTCCGGCAACGTGATCCAGGTTCCCGTGCACGTCCCGGTGAACGTCTGCGGCAACACGATCTCCGTGATCGGGCTGCTGAACCCCGCCTTCGGCAACACCTGCATCAACAAGTGACGCCGACTCCCTGAGGGGCGTCTTTCCGTCGGCCCCTGCGCCGTCTTCTCGCACCGGATCACCGCGCCGCAGAAGCCGCTGACGGCCTCCTCCACGACCAGATCGGGCTCGGCGGGCACCTCCGGGGCGGGGGTGGACTTCTTCCACGGCGGGGTCAGGTCCGGCTGGTAGCTGCGCATGGCACGACGATAAACGGGCGCCCGCTCACGACACGCCGAACCGGACGGCCAGTCGATCACGCTGCGCCCGTACGAACGCCGCGTCCACGACCGCCCCGTGCCCCGGTACGTACAGCGCGTCCTCGCCGCCCAGTTCGAGCAGCCGGTCCAGAGCGGCCGGCCAGTGCGTGGGGACCGCGTCCCGGCCCGCCTGGGGTTCGCCCGACTCCTCGACCAGGTCCCCGCAGAGCACCACGACGGGTGAGCCGGGCACCAGGACGGCCAGATCGTGGCCGCTGTGACCGGGGCCCACATTGGCCAGCAGCACCTGGAACCCGTCACCGAACAGCCCGTGTCCGGAGAGGTCGCCCGGCGGGGTGTCGGGCCAGGCCCCCGGCAGGTCCGTCGGCTCGACCGCCAGG
>NZ_JBEYFC010000832.1:0-2625 GCF_040634175.1 Streptomyces sp. NPDC007162 | reverse complement strand
GGTTCGTCGGGATGACCGTCGGGACGACCGGCGTCACGTGTCCCGCGACGACCGAATCGTCCCGTAACAACCGCACGGCTGTGCGGATGCCCTGCAGATGCCCTGCGGATACTGAGGCCATGCCACGCGTTCTGCTGATCGAAGACGACCGCGCCGTACGGGAGGGAGTGACGCTCGCCCTGCGCCGCCGAGGTCACGAGGTCACCGCCGTCGCGACCGGCGAGGACGGGCTGGAACGGGTGCGGTCCTTCCGGCCGGACGTCGTGGTGCTGGACCTCATGCTGCCCGGGCTGCCCGGCCTCGACGTGTGCCGCCGGGTGCGCGCCCTCGACCAGACCCTGCCGATCGTCATGGCGACCGCCCGCGGCGACGACGAGGACATCGTGGTGGGCCTGGAGGCGGGCGCCGACGACTACGTGGTCAAGCCCGTGCAGGCCCGGGTGCTGGAGGCCCGTATCCGCGCGGTGCTGCGCCGGGTGGGCGGCGTGCCCGCCGAGGGCGGCATACCGAAGATCGACTCATATGGGGAACTGACCGTGGACCGGGCCGGGCTCTCGGTCAGCCGCACCGGCGTGCCCGTCCAGCTCGCCCCCTCCGAACTGCGCCTGCTGCTCACCCTGTCCGCCTCGCCCGGCCAGGTGTTCAGCCGGCAGCAGCTGCTGGAGGCGGTCTGGGAGCACAGCTACCACGGGGACGCCCGGCTGGTGGACGCCTGTGTACGGCGGCTGCGCGCCAAGCTGGGCGAGCCACCACGCGAACCCCGCTACGTCCAGACCGTACGCGGCTTCGGCTACCGGTTCGCGGCGCGGTGAGGCGGCCCTGGTTTCCCCAGTTGCGCGGTCTGCGGACGCGGCTGGTGCTCGCCTTCACGCTCGTCGCGGCCGTCACCGCCGCCTCCACCGGCGCGCTGACCTTCCGTGAGGCCCGCACCGGTGTGCTCCAGCAGAGCCAGGACGCCGTGATCCAGCAGCTGCGCGCCCAGGTGGGCCGCCTCGCCCCGGACCTCCTCTACCCGCCGGGCCAGGACGAACTGCGGCGGTTCGCGGCGAACGTGGCCCGCGCCGAACCCTCCGGGACCTGGCGGGTGCTGGCCACCTACGGCCGGCTCAGCGCCACCTCCGTCCCCGGCGACCGCTTCGAGGAACTGTCCCCCGCCCTGCGCGCGTCGGTCGGCTCCCACCTCGCGACCGTCTTCCAGCGGGTGGCCGTCGGCGACCACACCGCGCTGGTCGTCGGCATGTCGGTCACCTTCGCCGAGGTGCCGAGCAAGGGCGTCTACACCTCCGGGATCCATGTCTTCCTCACCGTGCCGCAGACCACGGAACGCGCCTACGTCGACGCCCTGGTCACCGCCGTGGAACGGGCCGCCGTGCCCGCGCTCACGCTGGCCGTGCTGCTCGCGCTGCTCGCCGCGCGCGGGGTGCTGCGCCCGGTGCGCGCGCTGCGCCGGGCCACCCGCAGCATCGCCGAGGGCCGGCTGGACACCCGGCTCGCCGTCGAAGGGTCCGACGAACTCGCCGACCTGTCCCACACCTTCAACGAGACGGCCGCAGCGCTGGAACAGTCCGTGGCCGAACTGCGCGGCATGGAGGCCAGGGCCCGCCGGTTCGCCGCGGACGTCTCCCACGAGCTGCGCACCCCGCTGGCCGCCATGTCCGCCGTCACCGAGGTCCTCGACGAGGACGCCGCCGGCCTGGACCCGGACACCGCCACCGCGGTCCGTCTGATCAGCGAGGAGACCGTGAAACTGGCCAGGCTGGTGGACGACCTGATGGAGATCTCGCGGTTCGACGCGGGCGCCGCGGTGCTGCACCTCGACGAGATCGATCTCGCCGAGTCGCTGCGGCGCACCCTCGACGCCCGCGGCTGGACCGGTCCGGTGGACTGCGAGCTGCCGGCGCCTGGCGCCCTGCGCGGCCGCGTCGACCCGCGCCGCCTCGACGTGGTGGTGGCCAACCTGGTCGGCAACGCCCTGCGGCACGGCGCCCGGCCGGTCACGTTGCGCCTGTACGACGGCGGGGCGCGCGGCGGGGTACGGCTCGCGGTGATCGAGGTACTGGACAGCGGGCCGGGCATCCCGGACGACGTGCTGCCGCATGTCTTCGAACGATTCTACAAGTCGGACGCCGCCCGCACCCGCACCGAGGGCAGCGGACTGGGTCTCGCGATCACAGCGGAGAACGTCCGGGTGCACGGCGGCACCGTCGAGGCCGCGAACCGGCCCGAGGCAGGCGCCGTCTTCACCGTACGACTGCCCCTGCCGGCCGACGGGTCGCCCCGGGAGGGCCGGTGAAATCCCCTGGCCGGGCCCGGGCGGCGCTGCTGTGCCTCGCGGCGGCGGGTGCGCTGACGTCCTGCTCCATCCCCACCACCGGCGTGGTGCAGGCGGGCGGCCCCACCGGCGGGGTGACGCCGATGACGCCGGTGTACTTCGTACGGGACGGGGCCCTGGTCGGCGTCCGGCGCCCGACCGACGCACCGGGCGACGTCGGGGCCGCGCTGGAGGAACTCCTCGGGGGCCCCAATGACGTGGAGCGGGGCGCGGGGCTCACCACGCGCCTGGCGCGGCCTTCGGCCGTGCCGACGGCGGTGCCCTCGGCCACGTCGGCCACGGTCGGCGGGACC
>NZ_JBEYFC010000831.1:0-2642 GCF_040634175.1 Streptomyces sp. NPDC007162 | reverse complement strand
GGGCTTCGCCGTCCTGACGGCCGTCTACATCTCCGGACCGCTGTCCGGTGCCCACCTCAACCCGGCCGTCACGGTCGCTCTCGCGATCCCGGAGGACATGCCGGGCGTGCAGGCCTGGTACAACCAGTTCCTGGCCGTCGACCCGAGCGACCCGAAGCACGTGTACGCGGGGCTCGAGGAGGTCTACGAGACCAAGGACGGCGGCGCCACCTGGTCGACCGTCGGCCCCTACTGGAACTTCGGCTTCTCCTGCTGGTCCATCGACCCCTCCAAGCAGACCGGCGACTGCAACCAGACCACCCACTCCGACCAGCACGGCGTCGCCATCGGCCGCTACCACGGCAAGAGCTTCGTCTACGTCGGCAACGACGGCGGCGCCTACAAGCGCCCCGTCGACGGCACCCAGGACGCCTCCGGCCACGCCACCGACTGGACGTCCCTCAACGACGGCACCATCGACACCCTCCAGTACTACTCCGTCGGCATCGGCAAGGACCTGACCCACGGCGGCGTCTCCGTCACCGGCGGCCTCCAGGACAACGGCCAGTCCGTCCTGCGCAGCAACGACACGGTGATGGGCTCCAACTTCGGCGGCGACGGCGGCGACACCCTCACCGACCCGGCCAACGGCTGCAACCTGGCGCAGGAATACGTCTACCTCGCCATCCAGGTCACCCAGAACTGCGCCGTGAACGACGGCAGCTGGACCACCGACGCCGCCAAGGCCACGTCGTACAACGTCGCCCCGGCCGACAACGCCACCAGCGAGGCCCGCTTCATCGCCCCGCTCGCCGCGGACCTGAAGAACGCGTCGACGTGGATCGCCGGCGGCCGGCACATCTGGGTCCAGACCCACGGCTACGCCATCCGCAGCGGCACCGAGTGGAAGAGCGTGTACGACCTCGGCGCCGGGCGTACCGCGACCGCCGTGGCCGCCTCGGGCGGCAAGGTCTACGCGGCCTGGTGCGGCCCCTGCAACAACCAGGGCTTCGCCCGCGGCATCTCCGTCGGCAACGCGGACGGCACCGGCTGGCACGACATCACCCTGCCGGTGGACGGCACCGTACCGAACCGCTACCTCAGCGGCTTCGCCGTCGACCCGAAGAACGCCGACCACGTCTTCCTCGCCGTCAACGGCTTCTCCCGGCACTGGACGGAGGGCCCCGGCGCGGGCGTCGGCCACGTCTTCGAGTCCACCGACGGCGGCACCACCTGGAAGGACGTCTCCGCGAACCTTCCCGACGTGCCGACGAACTCGGCGATCGTCCTGCCGAACGGCGGCCTGGCCGTCGCCACCGACCTGGGCGTCGTCTACCGCGCGCCGGGCCACTCCAACTGGCAGCGCGTCGGCTCCCTCCCGGCCGTCGCCGTGCTCCAGCTCAAGCTGAGCCCCGACGGCGGCACGCTGTACGCGGCCACGCACGGCCGCGGCATCTACACCGTCAAGGTGCGCGACTGCCGCTGACACGCGTTGCGCGGTGGAGTGAGGGGTGACCCGGGCTTGCGGGGTCACCCCTCCCGCGCGTACGGGACGACGGCCACGTCGAGGGTGAACGCGACCCGTGCCGCACCCGCCACATCCGGTGCCTTCGCCTGCGCGGTGACCTCGGCACGGCCGCCCCGGGTGCCCGCGGACCGCAGCGTGGCACGGGCGGTGCCGTCCGCGTCCACCCGCCACCCCGACACCACGACGAGGGCCGGCGCGGAGCTGCGCACGCCCGTCCAGCGCCGGTCGTCCGCCCGGGGCCGCAGGACCAGGGAGACCACGGTTCCCGGCCGCACGCACAGCTGCCGCCGGACCGGCTCACCCGCGGCGACGGAAACCTCCACCCGTCCCGCGACACACCCGGTGGCCGAAGGGCTCGCCGATCGGGAGGGAGCCGCCCGCTTCGGACTCGCGGACGGTCCCGCGGAAGGACTCCCGGACGGGCCGCTCCCCGCCGTCCCGCCACTGCCCGACGTGCTGCACGCGGCCAGCACGAACACCGCGACGACCGCACCCCCGCCGGCCCACCACCGCATCCCGCGCCTCCCTGCCCCTGTCGTGTGCCCACCAGCATGCTCCGCGCCACGCCCCGAACCGGGCAAGTCCCAGAAGGCGCCCGAGTCCATGGTCCGCCGGTCGTGTCCCGAGCCGGGGACAGTCGTTCCTCAGAGCATGAAGAGGATCATCACTGCTGCCGCGCTCGCCCTCACCGGCGTGGCACTCGCCGCCCCTGCCCACGCGGACGGTTCCGCCCCCGGCCCGTCCCGCGACCTGGCCACCAAGGTCGCCGACGCGTTGCCCAAGGCCGCGGTGGCCGGTCTCGACGCGGCCGCCAAGTCCATGGCCGGCGGCCTGAGGGACACCCCCCGGGCAAAATAGGTCCGGCCGCCCGCACGACTCGGGGCACGGCCCTCCTGGCACCTGCCCCGGGTCGCACGGAGCACCACGTCAGTTTCCCGCCGGTGTCCCGGACCGCCTCGGACCAGGCTGAACGGCATGACCACCACTCACCGTGCCGCCCCCGTACCGGGACGACGAAGGCGGCGCACCACTGCGCTGCTGCCTGCGGTCCAGCGCCGAAGGGGAGCTGATCGCCCTGGTCTCGTACGCCCTGCTGCGCCGCTGGGCCGCGCGGACGGACGCCGACCCGGGTCCC
>NZ_JBEYFC010000830.1:0-2645 GCF_040634175.1 Streptomyces sp. NPDC007162 | reverse complement strand
GTGGAGTTGGCGGTCGTACTGGCCAGGTCGCGGCCGTACTTGGACAGTTCGCGCTCCTCCAGGGTGACTCGACCGCGAGGCTTTTGGTCGACTTCACCGTCCAGCGCAGCGGCGACATCGGATCACCCCGCTCGTCGGGTTCCACCAGGGCCAGCAGCGCGGGCCGCAGTTCCGGATCAAGATCTGCAGCCCTCTTTCGGCCGCCACCGGGCCTGCGAACCCGGCCCAGGGGTTCCTCGCCGGCCTCCAGCTCGTCCACGCCCTTGCGGATTGTCGTCTCGCTGACCTGCGCCGCCCGCGCGACCGCCCGGATACCACCGTGGCCCAGGACCCGGGCCTCGGCCCCCATCATCAGCCGCCGCTGCCGTTCATCGAGGTGTGGGAACAACACCTCAAACTTCACAGCGAGTTGACTGCGAACCTCGTCGGAGACGCTCATACCACAACAACGAGCCGCATCACGGGAAGCAACACCTTGATTCTCTGCGAGCCCCTAGCCCCGCCGTGACCTCACCCCACGCGCCCGGCTCCCGCACCCCGCCCCCTTCCGCCCGCGTGCGGTCGTCCAGGTCAGCCGGTTCGGGGAGCAGTGCGGTGAGCTGGTCCTGCCAGACGTACAGGGCGTCCTTCGCGGCCTCGGGCGTCACGCACGCCTTGCCCTGGTAGGTGTCCGTGTCCACGTCGGTGACCACGTCCGGCAGCAGGCGCAGCGCCTCCTGGGCGTCCTTGAGCACGGCGACCGCGTCATCGATGAGCGACTCGCGGTGGGCCTCATGCTGGTGGCGGGCCGCCCGCATCTCGGCGATGTGGCCAACCGGCGGAATTCGCTGACCTGCTGAAACACGAACGCTGCCGGGTAAGGGACCCGCGTAGACATCTGGAGATTCCCCTTGGGCGAACGCCAGGCGATCACGTAATCGATTCGGCACTCTCCGTAATGTCGACCGGTGGCGATCGGAGCACGGACCCCCTCCGGCGCAGTGTCCCGACGCAGGAGGAGAGCAGCATGCAGGAGAGAGCGCCCATCACTAGCAAGGTGAAGTGGTTCAGCCCGGACAAGGGCTACGGCTACATCGAGACGGCCGAAATGGGTGACGTGTTCGTCCATTTCTCTGCCATCAAGGAGGAGGGCTTCAAGACGCTAGACGAGGGGCAACCCGTTCAGTTCGACGTCATCACTGGGAACAGGGGCCCCCAGGCCGCGGACGTCATTGTCATCAGGGAGTAAAGGAACCCGCCACGGCGCGAGCATCGACAAACGCGAGGCCCGCTGACCAAAACGTGGCGTGGCTGGCTCATCACTACTGGGGGATGTCGATCAGGACGCGGCCGCGGCCACCGGCGTCGATGCGGTCGTGGGCCTTGGCGATCTCAGTGAGCGGGAAGCGGTCGCCGATATCGGCGGTGAGGGCGCCGACGGCGGCCGCGGCGGTGAGGTCGCGGGCGGCCTGGCGTTTGGCCTCGGCGGGGAAGTCGTCGCTGCCGAGCAGGCGCAGGGTGACGTTGTTGAACAGCAGGGTCCAGAACGGGATTTCGGTGCGGTCGGAGCGGGTGGCGTACGCGGCGATGATGGCGTCGTTGGCGGCGACGGCGTCGTCCAGGTCGGCGTTGTCGGACAGGGAGACCTCGATGATCCGGTCCACGCCGTCGGGTGCGTGGGCGCGGATCGAGGCGGCCGGGTCTGCTGAGTCGAGGGCGACGGCGTGGGAGACGACCGCGGGGTCGATCCGGTCCAGGTCGGTGCCGCGTCGGACGGTGCCGATGACTGTGGCCCCGCCCCAGCGGGCGAGTTGGGCAGCCAGTGAGCCGACCCCGCCGAGGACGCCGTTGACCAGCACGCGTTTGCCGTCGACGGGGCCGTCGGAGAAGACGGTGCGGTGTGCGGTGATGCCGGGGATGCCGGGGATGCCCAGGCTCGCGCCGAGGTCGTCGGGCAGGTGGTCGGGCAGCGGGACGGCGAGGTCTCCGGGGACGACGGTGTACTGGGCGGCGGTTCCGAAGGGGCGGTAGGACTGGGCGCCGTACACCCACACGCGCTGCCCGACGCGGCGCGCGTCGACGCCGTTGCCGGCGGCGTCGATGATGCCGGCGTCGCTGTGCGGGATCACCCGCGGACAGGGCATGGCCGAGCCGGTCCAGCCGCGCCGCTTCTTGGTGTCGCCGGGGTTGGCGCCGGAGACGGTGACGCGGACACGGACCTCACCGGGGCCGGGGGTGGGGTCGGGCAGCTCGCCGAGCTGGAGCACCTCGGCGGCCGGGCCCTGCTGGTCGTACCAGGAAGCAAGCATGGTCAGTCCTTCCGGTCACGGGTGTGGGTCTGGGGGCGGGGCTGCTCGTCTGTCACTCGGGGGCCGTTGCGGTCCAGGGCCTCGTGGAGCCAGGCGCGCTCGGCGCGGCTGATGGCGCGGGCGGTGAGCAGCATGCCGCGCCGGTAGGGATCACTGACCTGCTCGGCGCGCAGCGGCGTGTCGCCGTCGTAGAAGAAGCTGGCGGGAGCCTCCAGGAAGTCCAGGCGGCGGCGCAGCACGGCGTGCTGCTCGACGCTGTCGGGCAACAGCGAGAGGAACGCCAGGATCACGAACCAACGGGAAGAGCACCTTTCTCCATTGCGCCGCGGGACTGGACCGGCCGACGTCCGGTTCGGT
>NZ_JBEYFC010000829.1:0-2656 GCF_040634175.1 Streptomyces sp. NPDC007162 | reverse complement strand
TTCTCATCAACTCTCCCCCCCGGGGGGCCGGGGCCGCCCCCGCCCGGGGGCGCCGCCCCTCACGCCTGTGTCACATGCCCCGGCGCGGGCCCGGCGGAAGCGCCGCGGGCACCGGTGTCATCCCGGGCTCCTGGGACCGGCCGAGCGGCCCGATCCGCTGCCACTGCGGCGGCTGCGGTTGGTCGACGCCGTGCCGGGCGCTGTAGGCGCCCGCGCTGTACGCGCTGTACGAGTTCCCCTGGTACAGCCCCGGGGCGTGCGTGCCGGTGCTGAACGGGGCGGTCCCGAAGGCGGTGAATCCCATTGCCTCCTCCCCGCTGCGGTCACCCGGCAGCGTGCGGAAGCTCTTGACCCACTCCGTGTAGAGCGAGTCGTAGATCGGCGTGGCCGAGTGCCCGCGCGAGGCATCCTGAGCCACCCGGGCGGACGGAACGGTGGAGAAGGACGGCCGGCGAGGCGGAAGGTCGTATGCGTGCACGTATGTCCAAACGACCGGATTCGCGAAGAGATGCGGCTCGTCTTTGCTCCGGGCGGCCCTCAGACCCCCGCGAGCGGCAGCGCGGCCGCCACCAGCTTCCCGTTGGCCGCGGCCTTGTCGATCGCGTCGCGCAGCAGGTCCTCCCGGGGCTGCCGCCCGATCGACCCCACCGGTGCCGCGAACATCAGCACCTGCTGGTGCTTGTTCGCCGCCGCCCGCCACCCGTCCGTCACCTGCAACGGCTGGTGCGCCTGCCACCAGGCCACCGGCTGCCCGCCGTTCGCCCCCGGCTGGAGCACCGCGTGCAGCTGACCCACCGCCAGCAGCACCGACCATCCGTGCAGCACCGGCGGCACCGCGGTGAGCTGCGGTACCGGCATGAAGCCCTGCTCGATCAGCAGCGGCAGGAAGTCGTCGCCCACCCCGTCCGTGCCGGGCCGCACGATCGGCGAGGTCGGCTCGACGACGAGCGCGGGGTGCAGCTCCCCGGCGATCAGCACGAGCCCGCTGGTCACCCCGAGCACCGCCTGCTCGGGCACCGACCTCTGCTGCGCGCCGGGCGCGCTGTCACCGCTGATCGAGCGGACGGCGCCCTGCAACTGCTCCTCGGTGACCTGGACGACCTGCGAGGGCAGGCAGGTGGCGTGGGCGAAGGCGAGGACGGCGGTCTCGTCCCCGACGAACAGGACGGTGCTGGTGCGCTCCTGTTCGGAGTCGCCCGGGGTGCGGCAGGACG
Source organism: Streptomyces sp. NPDC007162 (assembly GCF_040634175.1). Taxonomy (NCBI): domain Bacteria; kingdom Bacillati; phylum Actinomycetota; class Actinomycetes; order Kitasatosporales; family Streptomycetaceae; genus Streptomyces; species Streptomyces sp. NPDC007162. The sequence continues at coordinate 1,442 of NZ_JBEYFC010000829.1, read as the reverse complement.
TGCAGTCGTAACTGCCGGGGGCGTTGTCTCCGGCGAGCAGCCGGTCGGCTTCTTCGTCGCCGATCTCGGCGCGTACCTCGTTGCTGACGTCGAGCATGCGCGGCACGGTGGCTCCCTCGGGATGCGGTGCGTGAAGGGCCGGGTGGCTCCCGGTCCGTGAGCCCCTCGGGGTTGCGGGCTCATGAAGAAGACAACGGGCGATCTGTGGTGGGGGTCACGCATCACGGGGATCGGGATCGAACCAACCACTGCACACGGTCACCCTTCGTCCGGAATGGCCTACTCAAAGTCAACTCTTCGCAAGCCAAAGGGGTTTGGCACGGTGAACTGAATCACAGATCCGTCGAACCCGTGGTCGACAAATCCTGAAATCAAGGAATGTAGTGGGTGGCCGAAAATCGCCGCTACCTCCGGTAACGCCGAACTGGCCTGCCCTGACGGGGAGTTGGTTGATTTCGGACGTTCCCCGTCTCTAGATTCCTCCGCCGTGTGCAACGAGCACCGCTCGGGTACGTCCGCCGGCCGAAGCAGGCAGAGCACCACCGCAGCACCGGCCGCGGCGGACGGGGCGAGTGCGGGAACCGCGTCCATCGCGCGGGGACCGTGCCTCGCCCTGGGGGAGCCCGGGTACGTGGAGAGGGAAATACATGTCCGAGTGTGCCGATACCACCCGTGAGACCGTCGCGAAGAACGGCTCCCGCAAGGGCCGTACGACCGCCACCCTGGCCGGAGCGGCGCTGCTGGCCCCGCTGGGCCTGCTGGCGGCGACCGGCAACGCCGCGGCGGCGGACAACGGAGTGTGGGACCGCATCGCGCAGTGCGAGAGCGGCGGCAACTGGCACATCAACACCGGCAACGGCTACTACGGCGGACTCCAGTTCTCCGCCTCCACCTGGCGCGCGTACGGCGGCACCGCCTACGCGTCGACGGCCGACCAGGCCTCCAGGGAAGCGCAGATCGCCGTCGCCACCAAGGTCCAGCACGCCCAGGGCTGGGGCGCGTGGCCGGTCTGCTCGGGCCGGGCCGGGGCGAGCGGCTCGGCGCCCGAGAACGCCTCGGTGACCACGAGGAGCGGCACGGAGTCGGCGACGAGGTCGACGCCCGTCCGCAAGTCGGAGCCCACCTGGAAGTCGGCTCCCGCGGCGAAGGCTCCGCAGCGCTCGACGGGCCACAGCGGCCGCAGCTCGGCCCGGGGCGACTACACCGTCCGTGCGGGCGACACCCTGAGCCGGATCGCCGAGCGGCACGGCACCACCTGGCAGCGCCTCTACGCCGCCAACAAGGCCGTCATCGGTGACGACCCGAACCTCATCGTGCCCGGGCAGCGCCTCGCGTTCTGACGCGCGCCCCCGCACCGCCTCGCCTCGCCTCGCCCCGCCCGGTCCGAACCGGGCGGGGCGAGGCGCGTTCCGGGGCGGCATGTGCATGTTCCGAAACGGGGC
>NZ_JBEYFC010000828.1:0-2660 GCF_040634175.1 Streptomyces sp. NPDC007162 | reverse complement strand
GGCCGCCCTGGGCGCCGGCGATCTCGCGGTGTGGGCGCCGGCGGAGGCCGCCGGGCTGGTCGTGCTCGCCGATGAGGCGATGCGGGTCGACTGTACGTGGAAGGTGCCCTCGGCGGCGCCCTGCTCGATGAGTTCGCGGAAGCGGCGCTCGTAGTCACTGCGGCGGCCGAGCACTCGGTCCTGGTCGGGCTGCTCCAGGCTGCCGATCTCGCGGTTGCCGACGAAGGCCTCGAGACGGTGGCGGGCGTGGTAGCGAATGTGCGCCTCCACGGAGCGGCGCAACCGTTCCCGGACGTCGTCGGCGCCCGTGACGGCGACGATGTTGTCGGCGATGAGCTGTTCCATGGTGCCGATCATGATCTCGGCCAGCAACTCCTGTTTGGAAGCGACGTGCTTGTAGAGGCTCGGGCCGCGGATGCCTACGGCGGCCCCGATGTCGGCCATGGTGGTGGACCGGTAGCCCTGTACGGCGAACAGCTGCAGCGCGGCCTGCCGGATCGCCGACCGGCGGTCGGCGACGGGCGTGTCCTCCGGCCGTGCCGGCCGGTGCGGCCGCTCGTAGGACGCGGCGTGCGAGCCGTCTTGGACTGAGCCCATATGGCCTCCTGAAGCTATCGAGCATTAGCCCGAGAACACCTACTGGCACTGCAACTATATCCAGAACCCTTGACATGTGAGCCTCTTCACCCTTCTGATGGCTAATGGTCAGTAGCCAAGCTCGGGGAGTGAACATGCCCATCGGGTTCGAGATCGACGAGAGGGTCGCCGCCATCACGCGGCGCACCTCGGAGTTCGTACGGAACGTGGTGATACCCGAGGAGCAGGCATGTGACGGGAACGTCCACGCCGGACCCGAGGCGCTGCGCCGCCGGCTTCAGCAGGCAGCCCGCGATGCGGGGGTCCTGGCACCGCACATCGGCGCCGAGTGGGGCGGGCTCGGGCTCGACCTGTGCGGCCAGGCAGTCGTGTTCGAAGCGGCCGGGTACTCGCTGCTGGGACCGCTGGCGCTCAACTGCGCGGCACCCGACGAGGGCAACACGCATCTGCTCGACGTGGTTGCCACGAAGGAACAGAAGGAGCGCTACCTGCGGCCGCTGGCCGCGGGTGAGGTCCGGTCCTGCTTCGCGATGACAGAGCCCGCGCCCGGCGCCGGATCCGATCCGCGCGCCCTCGCCACCACCGCGGCCAGGGTCGACGGCGGCTGGCGGATCGACGGACGCAAGTGGTTCATCAGCGGCGCCGACGGGGCGGCCTTCGCCATCTGCATGGCCCGCACCAGCGGCGGACCGGGCGACGCGGGCGGCGCGACGATGTTCCTCGTCGATGCCGACAATCCGGGAATGAAGATCGTCCGTAACATCGACACACTGGACCAGGGCCTGTTCGGCGGACACAGCGAGATCGTCTTCGAGGGCTGCGAAGTCGCCGACAGTGCCGTCCTGGGAGAGGTGGACCAGGGATTCACATACGCGCAGGTGCGCCTCGGGCCCGCCCGGATGACGCACTGCATGCGCTGGCTCGGCGTGGCACGGCGCGCACAGGACATCGCCCTGGAGCGTGCGACGGAGCGTTCGGCCTTCGGCAAACCGCTGGCCGAACTCGGCATGGTGCAGCAGCTGTTGGCCGACTCCGAGATCGACATCGAGACCGGCCGTGCGGTGCTGTGGCGGGCCTGCTGGGAATTGGACCAGGGTCGCTCGGCCGCCCAGCACACCTCGATCGCCAAGACGTACGTCTCGGAGGCGGTCAACCGGGTGGTCGACCGGTCCGTGCAGGTGTGCGGCGTGCTCGGCATCTCGGGGGACTCCCCGCTGTCCCGGCTGTACCGGGAGGTGCGCCCGTTCCGGATCTACGACGGTCCTTCCGAGGCCCACCGGTGGGCCATCGCCAAGCGTGCGGTACGGGCGGCGCGAGAGCGGCTGGCCGCACAGTGACCGCATCCGAGGCGGCCGTGGTCGGCGTCGACGTGCCCGCGCTGCAGCGGTACTTCGAACATCATGTCCCCGAGTGCGCCGGCCCGTTGAGGATCCAGCTGCTCCAAGGCGGGCGCTCCAATCTGACGTACGAGGTGACCGACGGGACACACCGATGGGTGCTGCGCCGGCCCCCGTTGGGTGTGCTGACCCCCACGGCGCACGACATGGACCGCGAGTACCGCGTCGTCGCCGCCCTCGTCGGCACCGGGGTGCCCGTCGCGCGCGCGGTGCTGTCGTGCCGGGACCCGGAGGTGATCGGCGCACCGTTCTGCATCGTCGACTTCGTGGAAGGGACGGTGCTGCGCGACGGCGACGACGCTGCCGTACTGCCGCCCGGCAAGGCGCGAGGAGCCGCTGACGCGCTCGTGGACGCCCTGGTGGCACTCCACTCCGTCGACGCCTCCGACGTCGGGCTCGGCGACTTCGGCCGACCGGACGGCTATCTGGAGCGTCAGGTGAGGCGCTGGCGCGGGCAGTGGGAGAAGGTCGCCACGCGTTCGCTGCCTTACGTCGACGAGCTGCACGGCAGGCTCGCCCGCGCCGTCCCCGTGAGTGGCGCTCCGACGATCGTGCACGGCGACTACCGCCTGGACAACACCATCCTGGCGCCCGACGGCTTCGGCCGGATCGCGGCAATCGTCGACTGGGAGATGGCCTGAGGGGGTGGCGGTTGCTGCGGTCAAT
>NZ_JBEYFC010000827.1:0-2676 GCF_040634175.1 Streptomyces sp. NPDC007162 | reverse complement strand
GCCAGGGATAGATACGAGGGACGCTCCAGATAGAAGCCGTAGGACACATCCGTCCCCGCGTGCAGTTGCTCAGCAGTAACGCTCACCAGTCGGGCCAGGCGCGTGGTGTCTCGGTCCCTCTCCGATGCGAACCGGGGCGCGTACTCGGTCAGCCGTTCGCCGATCCATGCTGCCGCTTCCTTGGGCTCGTCCCAGGTACCACGAACTAGGGAACGGGGCTTGATGAGCCAGTACGCCGTTTCGATCGGCGGCAGATCGGATGTCGGGAACTCGGCCACCACTTCCCGGTAGCGCTTGAGTAGCTGCTCTGCCTTCACGTCCTCTTCGGACACTGGAGCCGGTGGAGGCTGAGGATGTGGGGGACGCCTTAGAGCCTCATTGTCGAAGCGCTCTTTCGGTCCGGTCCATAGGTAGCCGTGGTGGTGCACCAGTCGTTCCCGTTCGAGTGGTGCCAGCCGGGCCGGACCCAGGGACGGGGATGGACCGGCCCGACTGGCAGGAGGGGGGAGGATCAGACGTTCAGGCCGAAGCGCGCCGGGTCGATACCGGCCGCGCTCAGCTCCTCCGTGGTGAACCGCAGCGGCTCCGCACTCGGCCGCTTGCTGTCACCGAGCGCCCAGAGACCGTCGCCGATCTGGGCCAGGGTCACGCACCCCTCCGTGCAGGGGCCGCCGCACGCCTGGACGAATGAGGCCCCGCTGATGTCGAGCGCGTACAGGTCGGTTCCGTTCTGCATCACTGCACCTTCCTGCTCAACTAATCGCGGTCGTGGCTGACCGCCGCCGCCCACGTCGGGCGGGAGTTCAAGGGCATGGAGCACGCTTCTTCAGGTCCTGGAGCGCTGGCCGGAGCCGGTACAGCGCCAGCACTCGCAGGGAGGCCACGCGTTCGTCATCAGAGGCGGGAGGTCATCGGTAGCAAATACGGCCTGCTTGGAACCCCAGGTCTGACCCGAGTCATGCGATACCCGAAGCGTCATCAAGGGGCGCTCCGACACGAGCTGGGCGTAGGTCTTCCCGCTCATGATCAGTGCGCCCTTTCCTGGTGCTGACGCAGCTCCACGTTCGCGTCAGATACGGCGCTGTAGTCGCTCCTGGAGCGGGCGTTCTCTCTGCTGACCGAGAGGGACAGACAGTCCGAGCAGCCAGGCACGGCGGAGGGCTCGGCCGGTAGCTCGGCCAGGTGGTAGCCCTGCGGCTTCTGTGACAATGCTTCCTCCCCGGCTCATCTGGCGCGATGCAAGGACGCTAGGAGGCGACGCCCCCGGGGCTCTACGAACTTGCATGAGCTTGCACGCCAATTTGGCTGTCTGGCGGCCGTATTGACGGCGTATCCGCAGTTCAACGAAGCTGATGCAAGCCCGAGCAAGCACCGAGTCGAGGGAGCTCGATATGGCCGTAGAGTTCGTTGGGATCGACCCCGACACAGACCGGGACCACTGCCCCACCGTGTGGGCGGACGCGGAAGCTCAGGAGATCTTGTTGCAGGGGTGGAAGCCAAGCACCGAGACTCAGGCGGAGTGCGAGGCAAGCAGCCCCGCGAACGGGCCGGTGCCTGATAGTGAAGCGATCGTCAGGATTCCGGCCCGGATGATCCCGATGATCAGGGAGGCGTGTGATGCCGTCGAGCGTGCCCAGCTTCGCTGAGCTGCTTGGGCAGTGTGACCGGTCTGCCGTCCATCTGGAGCTGCGCGACTGTTACGCCCCGACGGACCGGTTCGAGGCGTGGAAGCGGGGTGAGCGAATCAACTGGGAGGACCGCGAGTCGTGGTGGCATCCCTATGACCAGTTGATCGCAGATACGGTGGCCCGGGGTGTATCCGTCCGCCGGGCTCGGATCGTCTCCGAGCCCGTATCGGAGTACATCCGCTGGGAGCACTACGTCACCCACGCCAACATCACGGCGGGCGAGGAGGTTCGGTGGCTGCCTCGGCGACAGGCCACCGACATCCCCCTGCCGGGGAATGACTTCTGGCTGTTCGACGGCGCGCTGCTCCGGGTGCACCACTTCTCTGGTGACGGCGTGGTGGTCGAGGACGAAATCACGGCTGACCCGGAGACCGTGAAGCTGTGCTCCACTGCCTTCGAAGCAGTCTGGGAGCGAGCGACCCCGCACCACCTGTACAAGATCTGACGAAAGCCAGCTCCATGCCCCCGCATCCCTCCTCAAGCGTCCAGAAGGCCCGCGAACACCTCGCCGGCCGCCTCCGTGAGATTCGGAAGGATGCCGGGATCAGCGGGCGGGAGCTGGCCGTCAGGTGTGGTTGGTCAGAGTCGAAGTCGTCCAGGATCGAGAACGCCAAGACGCCTCCCTCTGACTCGGACATCAAAGCCTGGTGCCGGGCTTGTTCCGCTGGTGATCAGGTCCCCGACTTGATCGCTGCCAACAGGCAGTCCGCCGATGCTCATGTGCAGTGGAAGCGACTCCAGCGGAGTGGTCTCCGTCGCCTGCAAGAGTCGACAGGCGATCTCTACCAACAAACAAAGACGTTCCGTGTCTACGTTTCTGACGTGATCCCTGGGTTCCTTCAGACTCCCGGCTACGCCACTGCCCTCTTGTCCTCCATCGCAGCCTTCAGGGGGACGCCGGACGACGTGAGTGATGCGGTCGCGGCCCGCATGAGGCGTAACCAGGTCCTAAGCAACGGCGCCCGGCGATTCTCATTCGTCCTGGAAG
>NZ_JBEYFC010000826.1:0-2678 GCF_040634175.1 Streptomyces sp. NPDC007162 | reverse complement strand
GAGGAGGGCCCCGAGAAGGCCTCTGAGGGCTCCGCGGCAGCCCCCAAGGGCCATCTCGGGGTCCGGCGGGTCCTGGCCGAGGCGCGCGCCTACGTGGACACGCCACCGCCGCTGGGCCGGGTCCGCTCGTCGTTCGCCCCGGGTGACGCCCGTACGCTGCGCGCCGACGGGCCCGGCTGGTCGCTGGTCGCACGCACCGACGACATCGCCTTCGTGCTCCTCGACGACGAGCCGGGCGAGGTACTGCCCGTCGGCCGGGGTCCCGAGCTTCCCGGGCTGCTGGAAGCCCTCGACAAGATGGCCGTGCGCCCGCTGTGAGCCCTCCCGGGCCGGTGGAAGGCCGGCCCGGGAGGGGCGGCTCAGCGGCCGATCTCCTTGCGCGTGATCCGGCGCAGCCTGCGGCGCTGCGAGGGGTCGAGGGTGAAGTAAGCCGCCACCGGCACGCCCACCACGATCAGGAAGGTCACCCACCAGGGCAGCCATATGAGCAGGATGAGCCCGACCGCCACACCTCCTGCGGCGATCTTCGCGTTCTTCGACATCGGCGTCGCCTCCTTCGCGGCCCTTGCCGCTCTCTGATCTGAGAACGGCCTCGCACCTCGCGCGGTTCCGGACCGCGACCCTGAGACATCCCTGACGCGCGTCCCCTACTGGCCGACCCGAACTGCGGACACCGGCCGCCCGACCGCCGAGGCCTGTCGAGGACTGCCGAGGATCACCGAGCCGAACAGCCGCCTCGAACAGATTGCGTCGAACAGATGGTGAAGCGACTCGGTCAGGGACCGCGGAAACGACCACCACTCCTTCACCGGTGATCCGCCGAGTGACCGTCGCCCTCCGTTCACCGGCCGGTCGAACCGCGTTCCCAGTAAGGCCGAACTCTGGCCGCTGCCAACGAACTTGACAGCAGGAGGCCTGATGTCCCCGCACGCCGACGGCCGCCGCCGCGTCCACCGTTCCGTCGCGACAGGTCTGCCCCTGGCCCTGGCCGCCGCTCTCGTGGCTGCGGGCACGGCCACCGCCTCACCGTCCGGACCGGCCCACGTCGTGCGCACGGCCACCCTCGGCGACATCCCGCTCGGCACCTTCAGCAACGCGCTGCTGCGGGACAGCGTCGACAACGACCGGGGCATCGACCTCGGCGGCATCGGCAGCGACATCTACCCGGCCGGCCGCAAGGGCGAATACTGGACGGTCACCGACCGCGGCCCCAACGGCCAGATCAAGGTCGACGGCAAGAAGCGCCGGACGTTCCCCGTGCCCGGTTTCGACCCGGCGATCGTGAAGGTCCGGGTCTCCGGCGACCGTCTCGACGTGATGGGCGCGATCCCGGTCACCACCTCCTCGGGCGAGGCCGTCACCGGGCTGCCCGACCAGGCGCGCCGGGACGAGGCGCCGTACTCCTACGACGCGAAGACCGCGCTGTCGTACAACCCGAACGGTCTGGACACCGAGGGCATCGTCCGCGCTGACGACGGCAGCTTCTGGCTCGCCGACGAGTACGGCCCGTCGCTGGTCCACGTCTCCGCGCACGGGAAGGTGCTCACCCGTTACGTGCCCGAGGGACTGCATCTCACCGGCACCGACTACCCGGTGGTCGAGGCGCTGCCGTCCGTCTTCCTGCACCGCAAGATCAACCGTGGCTTCGAGGGGCTGGCCCTGCTGCCTGGCGGGGACCTCGTGATGGCCCTGCAGAGCCCGCTCTCGCTGCCGGACGGCGACGCCGGGGACGCCTCGCGTACGACCCGTCTGCTGCGGTTCTCGCCCCGCGAGAAGGCCGTCACCGCCGAGTACGCCTACCGCTTCGACCCGGTGGACGTGGTGGACCCCGGCGAGGACGACCCGTCCGAACTGAAGATCTCGTCGATCGTGGCGGTCGGCGGCGACCGTCTGCTGGTCGAGGAGCGCACCGACAAGGCCGCGCGCGTCGAGGAGGTGCGGCTCGACCGCAGGTCCGACATCCTCGGCGGCGCCTACGACGACGACACGACCTCCCCGTCGCTGGAACAGCTGGACGACCCCGCCGTGGCCGGTGTTCCGGTGCTCGGCAAGCGCCTGGTCGTCGACCTGAACACGGTGCCTGGGGCGCCCCTGAAGATCGAGGGCATCGCGCGCGTGGACCACGACACGCTCGCACTCGTCAACGACAACGACTTCGGGATGACGGACGGCGCGGGCGCGTTCGACACGCAGGGCCGCCTGGTCGACAGCGGGATCGAGACGACCCTGACGTACGTCCGGCTGCCCAGGGGACTGTGACTACCCCAGCAGGGAGGGCAGCAGGGAGTCGAGGCCGCTCGGCAGTTCGCTGGGAAGTTCCGAGGGCCACTGCGAGGGGAGTCCGCTCGGCAGTCGGGACGGCAGGCTGCTGGGCAGCTCCGTCGGCAGGCTGAAGGAGGGCCGGACAGGGCCAGAGGTGTTCGGGCTGCTCGTGGTGGGCTTGTCGCCGGGTGAGCCGCTGCCGCCGGACGACGCCATCAGGGCGACGACGGCGACCGCCACCGCGGCCACCAGCACCGCCAGCACGGCGAACAGCGGTCCCCTGCGCCTCGGCGGCCCGGGTGGCCGCGGTGAGCCGCCGACCGCGGTCGGGGGGGGACGCCCCGGGGGGGCCCCCCAAACGCCCGAACGGGGGGGGGGGGTGTCGGGGTGGACCGGGGGGGCCCAGCCCCCCCCCA
>NZ_JBEYFC010000825.1:0-2688 GCF_040634175.1 Streptomyces sp. NPDC007162 | reverse complement strand
GTGGCCGGTGCCGCCCGTCTGCTGATCGACGATCAGAGCACGTACGGCCAGCGGGTTGCCGCCGCTGACGGCGTACAGGTCGGCGGTGAGCCGGGGGGTGGCGGTGCACGGTCCGAGGAGCCGGGTGGCGAGCCTGTGCACGGCGGCTCGGCTGAGCGGGGCCAGAGGGACGCGGTGGACGTGAGGGCTCGGTGCGAGCCCGCCGAGGAGCGGTGAGCGCGGCCGGCGCATGGTCGGGTCGTCGGTGACAAGCACCAGGATGCGGGTGGAGTGCAGCCAGGCCACGACGCCCGCGAGGAAGTGTAAGGAGGGGGCGTCCACGTAGTGGGCGTTGTCGACACAGATCACCAGGGGGGTGCTTTCGGCCAAGTGGGCCAGTTCCACGGTGAGTTTCTGGAACGCGCCCGCGATCCGGGGGTCCGCGGCGTCCTGGGCCGCAGGGGCGGTGCCGCCGTGGAGGAGGGCGTGCTCGACCGCCGCGGCGAGCAGGGAGCGGAACGCCTCCCGGCGGGCCGGCGGGATGGCCAGGCCGTGGGAGAGCTGGGTCAGCACGCCGAACGGAAGCGCCTCTTCGCGCAGCGACGCGGTGGCCCGCAGGACGCGCGCGGTGCCGGGTTCCAGGGTCTCGAGGAACTCGTGGACCAGTCTGCTCTTGCCGCTGCCGAGCGGTCCCTCGACGACGACCAGCCGTCCTTTGCCGCCGGCGGCGTCCGCCAACGACGCGCGCAGCGCGGTCAGTGCGGCGTCGCGCTCGACCAGATCACGTCGGCCGGTGACGGCGGCCGTAGAATCGCGGCATTCTACAAAACCTAATGACATGCCAGCTCCCGACATTCCCTAGTGTTGTGCGGCCGCGAAGGGAACACCGCCGCTCGAACTGCTTGACGTACGGGCAGACGACAGCTGTGACGTTTCACGCCACGGCGAGAATGATGGAGGAAAAAGACAGGTAAAAACCGGAGTCTTTGTGGTGACGGTGTGTGATCAAGGCGCGGGTGGGCGCGCACCGAATGGGTGGGGGGACACCGAATGGGGACACCGAATGGGTGGGAGCAACTCTCGGAATCATGGATAAATCGCTGCGCACCGCAATGTCAAGCGTTTGAGTCGTACGTCACGAACTACTCCGGCTTCGCGCGCGGGCCGGGTGCGGCGGGGGAACGGGGCACTCGCGCCGAGTGTCCCGTTCTCTCGAAATGTCGGCGTCGTGCCGAGCTGATCCGCTGTCAGACCAGTTGCACGGCTTGCTCGTAGGACGGCCGCGCCCCCCGCTCGCGGAACGCGTCCTCGGCAGGGTGGCCGATGTTGACCAGCAGGATCGACTTCCACCGGCCGTCGGGGAAGAACTCCTCGTCGACGGCGTGCGCGTTGAAGCCGCCCATCGGGCCCGCGGCCAGGCCTGCGGCCCGCACGGCCAGCACGAAGTAACCGGCCTGGAGCCTGGCGTTGAGGTCCATCTGGGCCACCCGCAGGGCCTCGTTGGACTCCAGTATCGCCCGGAGCTCGGGGTTGGACGGGGCCAGGAAGGGGACGTACTCCGCGAACTGCGTGTCCGCCGCCAGCACCGCGGTGACCGGGGCCGATGCGGTCTGCTCACGGTTGGGCGGTGCCACGCCGTCGAGGAGTCGGCGCTTGCCGTCCTCGGTGCGGACGTAGAGGATCCGCAGCGGGTTGATATTCGCCGAGGTTGGAGCCCACTTGAAGAGTTCGTATATGGCCTTCAGGCGGTCGTCCCCGACCGGCTCGTCACGGAAGGCATAGGCCGTCTTCGCCTCGGTGAACAGTAATGCCTGTCCTTCGGGGGAAAGTGCGTACAAGCTCTGGTCCACTTCGGAGACCAGGGTGCTGTCCGACATGTCGAAATGCTCCTCTTTCATGGTACACGCGGTGCATGATTGCCTGGCACAGCGTACGCGTTCCACGAGCCCGTCCACAGGCCGAAACCCGCTGTTGTGAAGGGGGATTTGGCCGCTGCCGGAAGAAAATGGCGCAAGGCCATCGGTGCGATCTACCGCGGGCTGATCACACGTGGCAGGCTTGGCGCATGCGCCCGCCGACGATCCGCCGCCGCGACGAGTGGGCGGTCCTTTGAGGGCCGCCGTGCTGACGGAGCCCGGCGTGCTGTCCGTGACCTCCGTGCCGGACCCCGCGTGCGGTGCCGGAGAGGTGCTGATCAGGATGCGCGGCACCGGCCTGTGCGGCTCCGACCTCGCGGTGTACGCGGGACGGCGGCCCCCGCCGCGCCGGCCGTGGATCCTGGGCCACGAAGGCGCCGGCCGCGTGGCCGCGATCGGCGCGGGCGTCGAGGGCCTGACGGTCGGTCAGGACGTGGTCATCGAGCCGGACTACTGCTGTCTGACGTGCCCGCCGTGCCGGGAGGGACGGACGTCGGCCTGTGCCGGCCGGGCCGCGGTCGGGCTGACCGTGCCGGGGCTGCTGAGCGAGTACGCGGTGGCGCCGGTGGAGTTCGTGTGGCCGGTCGCGCCGGACGTGCCGCTGGAGGACCTGGTCTGCGTGGAGCCGGCGACCGTGGCATGGGCGGCGCTGCGCCGCTCGGGCATCACGCCCGGCCTCTCCTGCCTCGTGACCGGTGCCGGCTCGCAGGGCCTGCTGCTGTGCCGGGCACTGGTGGAGGAGAGCCCGGCGTTCGCGGCGGAGGTGGCCAAGGCCGAGAAGTCCCGCCCCGAG
>NZ_JBEYFC010000824.1:0-2699 GCF_040634175.1 Streptomyces sp. NPDC007162 | reverse complement strand
GCGGCATCACTCGACCGCTCTGTTCCTGCCGCAGACTCCCGCTCAGGTACCTGGCCATGTCGGGCTGGCCCTGCTGGGGGGTGTCTGGGCCTGGCTGGTCTGCATGGCGCCCGGCCTGCTGCGCCCCCACGGACCCGAGCGTCGCGCCACTGCCCACGCCCTAGACACGGTCGCCGGGTACGTCGCCGTGAGCGGGACGGCCGAGGTCCGGGTCAAAGCCCGCGCTGCCGCTGCTGCGGCTGTGCATGCCGCCTGGCAGTGCATGCCGGCCGCCGGCGCCCGAGGCGACCTCACACGCCGCTCCCTCAGACGGCTCGTCGCCTGCGCCGAGGTCGCCGTCACCGTCCCTGGAGATGCCGACCCGGAGCGTCTGCAGGCGTGGGCGCGCAACCTGCGCGCCTCGGGCCCGGTCCCGGACGTCTGCCTCCCGGTGCCGGACGGCGAGGAACTCCTCGACGTGAACGCCGAGACGACCGCGTCGCCCCGGGCGGCGTGGTGGAGCCGGCACAATCTGCTCGCCCCCCTCGCGGTGCGCACCGGAATCGGCTGCGCGCTTGCCGGATACGCCTCCCTCGCCCTCGGGATCGGGCGCCCGTACTGGGCCCTGGTCACCGCCGCCTCCTTGTACCAGGCCAACCTCACACTCACTCGGCGACGAGCAGCTGAGCGGGTCGTCGGCAATCTCATCGGCGTCCTCGCCTTCGCCGCTGTCGTTCCAGTCGCTCATCTGCATCCGGCGGCCCTCGTGCTGTGTTTCCTCGCCTTCTGCTTCGCCGCGGCGGCACTGATCGGCCCCAACTACTGGCTCCATACCGTCTGCGTCACCCCGATGGCCCTGCTCATCACCGAGTTCGCCCGGGTGCAGGACTCCGTCCAGTTGATCACCGGACGGATCGCCGACACTCTCGTCGGCACGCTCGTCGGCTTCGCAGCAGCCCTGGCAGTCACCAACCGGCGCGCAGGGGAACGCCTCGAGCACGCGCTCACCGCCGTTGAGGACGCCCATGCGCACACGGCGGCTCTCCTTGCCGAGCCGGATCCCGTGCCCGGCGCGCTGAACGCCGCCCGACGTCGCCTCGGCGCCGCGTTGGTCGAACTGCGCGCCTCGGCCGACACCGCAGCCGGCGAGTGGTGGCAGCACGCCCTGCCCAGCGGCAGAGTCGTGCACGCCGAGCAGTCCGGACACCTGATGCTGACGGAGGCGGTACGACGTCAGAGGCCGGCCTCCCTGGGCCAGGACGCGGGCACCACAGGACAGGACGCCCGAGCATGACCGGGACGACAAACCCGACGGACCCTCAGAGCCTGTCACCCACCGGGCGGCCAGCATTCCGGCAGCCGGGGTTCTGGCCGAGATTCTTTGAACTGGGCACGACCACGTACTGCCGCAGGTACAGGTCGCGGAAGCTCACCGGCCCACGTGGACCGGGAACCCGGTCGATGTTGATACCGGTCTCCGGCAGTCGCAGCAGCTTGAAGCCGTCGAGAAGTCGCGTGGGGGAATTCCAGAAGACCCCGGAGCCGCCGTACGCATCAATGAACCGGGTAGCGGCAGCCGGGTCGTCGGTCGCGATGGCGGCGGCCAGCCCGGACGTCTCCTCGTTCGCGATCCGCGCCGCGTCCGACGGACCGTCGGCGGCATCGATCGTCACGGTTGCCGCACGCTCCGCGTCGAGTGCCCACTCGAACCCGCGCGGATGGGTGTGCGGTGGAAGAGATGCGGTGATGCCCAGACGGTGCAGGAGCTGAAGAATGCCGGGCAGCCGCTCTTCGTACACAGGCCGGTCGATGAGCAGCAGATTGAGCCGGTTGCACACGCCCAGGCGGTCGAGGCTGTCGGTGATCAGCCGGTGCGCTGTTGTGTCGGTGGCTGCCGAGTCCACGTACAGGACTCCGCCGCCGTCGGCATGGGCCAGGGTCCGCACACCGTGACGTGCGCCTTCCTGGCCGAGGTCGCGGGTGCTGTCGCCGCTCCCGCGAAGGATGACCAGCGGGATCAGTTCGGGCAGGGCCACCAGCGCGTAGGCCGCAGAGCGGTCTTCGCTGGGCACCAGTTGGATGGCGTCCGGATCCAGCCCCGTCTCGGCGAGCGCCGGCGCGATGACTTGATCCACCAAGGCCCGGGACGAGCCGAGCGCCGCCGATCCGGTGCGCAGCACACCCGCGTTGCGCGACTTGAGGAACTGGGACGCGATGTCGAGCGTGACGTTCGGACGAGCCTCGAAGTTGGCGCCGATGGCCCCGACCGGACGCCTGCGTTCCAACAGGGTGAGGCCGTCCGGGCGCACCTCGACGACCCTGTCCCTCGGCTCATGCTCGGTATCCGCCAGCGTGCGCAGCTCCGCCGCCATGGCCTCCAACCGCGTCGAGCTCAGTCGCAGGCGATCCTGCAGCGCGGGCGACATGCCCGCGGAGACAGCAGCCGCGAGGTCCTTCTCGTTGGCGGCCATGAGAGCCGACTGCACCGATCCCAGACGCTCCGCCATGCCGCGCAGCGCCTGGTCGATCTCGGCGTCCGAGGCACTGATGAGAGCGGTGCCACCTTGCTTGGCTCGGATGGCACAAGCGCGCACGACATCCGAGGAGGCGGGTGCTCGGTGGTCCTCGTCGCTTGTCACGGGCTTCCTCTCACTGTCCGAATGCCACAGCAACCTAGAAGCAGGATCGTAGCATCGTTCAACAATCTTGTTCGGCGTCTA